>JAURZN010000007.1 GCA_030653355.1 Gallionella sp.
ACCTTGCCCGGCCAGAAATTCGGCAGTTACACCGTGGATTTCTGCGACGACTTCAGTTACACCGATCCGGTCGATGGCAGCATCAGCACCGGCCAGGGCATACGCATCGTGTTTACCGACGGCTCGCGCATCGTGTTCCGCCTGTCCGGCACGGGCACGGAAGGCGCCACCTTGCGCATCTATCTGGAAGCCTACGACCCCGACATCGCAAATCATCATCTGGACGCGCAAGTCGCTCTGGCCGAACTCATATCCATCGCAGACCAACTGTCCGAACTGCGCGCACGTACCGGACGTGCACAGCCAACGGTCATTACCTGAGCACCTCCGAAAAACTGCCGGGGATCAACTGATTCCTGACGGTTTGCCTTACAGTTCAGGAAAGCGGGTTTAATGCTGCCTGTTTTTTTCCCGCAAGGCTTGCTGGCGCACCTGTCCGGCTTGCACGGCATCGATACCCTTGCGCTTTTCCATCTGTTCCAGCACACGCAGCACTTCATCCCAATTGCCCGCCTGTTGCTGCGCCTTGAGCTCCAGAGCCAGCACGCCGACATTAACCCTTGCCCCGCTGTCGCGCAATTCCTGCAAGGCGTTTAACGCGCCCTGCTGATCATGCTGATCCAGCTTGAATTTCGCGGTTGCCATAAAACGCATCGTGGTATCGCCCGGCGATTTGCTGCCAACGATAGACAGATACGCGTCCCGCCTATCCGTCGCCTCAAGTTCGTGCGCCGAACGCGCCGCGATAATGGGATACAAGGCGGAGCTTTCTCCCAGCTTAATGGCCCTGGCGGCAATTTTCTCCGCTTCCACGTAGCGACCTTCAAAAAAAGCGCTCAACGCGATATCTAGCAGTTTGCGTGCTTTTTTCTGCGCACGATCCAGCCGCAACTTCTGCACGATGGCTGGCAATTGCGTAGTGGCGGCCAGCATATGGATCAGCCAGTATCCAAGCACGAAAACAAACAATAGCAGGAGAACAAAAAATTTAAGCGATAATTCGATGCGATAAGGCGGATACACCAGCAGCACATAAGCGGTATTTTGCAATATCGTGCCCAAGGCCACCGCAGCGGCAAACAGCAGCAGAATTGTCACCAGATGCTTCATCTCGCGGTCTTCTGCGAAATAGTGCGCTGCGTTCCGGTTTCCGCCGCGTTTTCATGACTCAGGCGATAAGTGCGCACGGCTTGCAGGCTGGCGCTGATATCCGGCAACTCAATGTTGATACTGGCACTGGCCAACTTATCAAGCTCATCCAGCAAACGCAAGCCTTCCGGCGAATTGATATCGAAAAATTGTCTGGTCCAAAGCTGCGCAGTTTTCAGTTCCTGCCTGTAGCTTTCCTGATCGCGTGACAACAATGCCAGACGCGCCAGCATCAGACGCATCTTCAGATTTTCACGCAGAAAAAACTCCTGTTTGGGCGGCAACAACGGAATTTGTACCAGACCGGTATTCTCTATCCGCACCAGTTGTTTGACTTCCAGCCAGATGGCCCGCAGCGGCTTTTGCCAGACCGCCTCATCCACGGCGGGGGTTTGCTTTAGCACTATCCTGTTTTCAGAAGGGCGATGCCGGTCAACCAGCGGCAATACATCCACGGCCGGCAACAACCTGTTGATCTGTAAATTAAGTCCGGCAACATCCACCTTGGGCAGTGCGCGCAGCTTATCTATATCCTGACCGATAGAGTTGCGCAAGCCGTTGAATGCGATCCGCTCCATACGCTGCAAACGGGCATCGGCGTTCTCCATGGCAATCAGCGCCGCCTTCACATTCCCCGACAATTGCAACTGCTGACCCGCAATCAGCAACAGCTGTTCGACGTCCGCCATAACGGTTTCATCACGGCTGATCGACAGGCTGTTATACAAGGTTTCCAGCGCAACACGCTGATTCTGCGCCTCGGCGTGGTAAGCCTCAAGGGCGGCCACCTTGACCGCCATCGCACGCACTTCATCCTGATTCTTGGCAATCAGGATCGCATTTGCCTTACTCCCGCCATCCATCTCGGCAATCTTCTGCGCCAGCTCCTGCCGCATCTGGCTGATCGCGCTTTGTCCTTCCAGCCATTGCCAGATGAAAATAATCACCAGCACGACGAGTGTCAGCTGAGTGATGCTGACCCGCGCAAACATGTCGGCGATTGTCGTTTTATGCGTCAACCGTGGCGCTGTCGCGGCTTCCGGCTGATGCTGCTCGCGTGTGGTGTTTTCGCTCATGAGATGGCTTTCCTTTCGGCCCAGGCCAGCAATGCAGACAATAAACCCTCATCCCCCGCACCCGTCAGATGCACTTGCGCCCAACCCTGACGGTGCGCTAATTCGGCGATGCGTTGATGTGGCGCAAATAACGGCATCTTACACAAGGCCATGCGTGCCTGCACATCCAGCATCTGCCACAAATAACCCAGCGCCTCGCTACTGCTTACCGTAATGACATCCGGCTGCGCGCGCAATAATTCACTGACCGGCTGTTGTGCCTGACTGCGCCGGTAGCATGTCACATATTCCACCGTTGCACCCCGCGATTTGAGCGTATCGCCCAGCAGTTCGCGCCCGCCATCACCACGAAAAATCATCACCCGCCATCCGGCGATGTGCTGCAATTCCGGCATGGCCAGCAAACCCTCGCTGTCAAACCGCTCTGCCGGAACGATGACCTTGGCAACCCCGGCTTCACGCAAGGCTTTCGCGCTGCCCAGTCCCACCGTGGCGATGTTCGGGACTTGCGCCGCAGACATGCCGGATGCGCGTATCGCCGCCATGCCGTATTGCACGGCATTCGGGCTGATAAAAATAGCCAGATTGCATTCTGGCAGATGCGAAATTTGTTGTTGCAGCGCCTGTTCATCCTGCACAGGCGCTATATCCAGCAAGGGGAACAGCAGCGAAACGCCGCCCTCCTGTTCAATCGCCTGCGCCAGTGATATTGCCTGATCACGCGGACGCGTGACCAGTATTTTCAAACCGTCGAGCGGCCGTGCAACATCAAACGCGCACAGCACACCCGCGCCCCCCTCCCCTGTGCACGGGGGAGAGTTAGAAGATAGGGAACGGGCATGGCCGGATTTCATTATTCAGGCATCATGCCTGTCAATCATTCAGTGCGGCTAAAATTTCGCCTGCGCCCTGCGCCAGCAGGGCGGCTGCAATCTTGCCACCCAACGCTTCCGGCTTTTCAATATCGCCCGTGGCTTCCGCACGCAACATGCGCTGCCCATCCGGGCTGGCAACAAAACCGCGCATGCGCAACTGGCCGTCCTGGATTTCGGCAAACCCACCCAGCGGCACCTGGCAACTGCCGTTCAACGTCAGGCTCATCGCGCGTTCGGCCAGCACACAGGCGGCGGTGCCGGCATGATGCAACGGTTGCAGTGCAGCAATCACGTCAAGACGGTCGGTGCGACACTCGATACCCAACGCACCCTGGCCTACCGCAGGCAAGCTATCTTCGCTGGAAATAATGCCGCGAATACGCGCGGCCAGACCCAGACGTTTAAGTCCGGCTGCCGCGAGTATGATCGCCGCATACTGGCCTTCATCCAGCTTGCGCAAACGGGTCTGAACATTGCCGCGCAACGGTTCAATCCTCAGGTGCGGAAAACGCGCGCGCAACTGGCTTTCGCGACGCAGACTGGACGTACCGACCACGCTGCCGGCCGGCAAATCGGCCAGATTCTCATAATCATTGGAAACAAACGCATCGTGCGGATCTTCACGCTCGCCTATGACTGCCAGCACAAAACCTTCCGGCATACGCATGGGAACATCCTTGAGCGAATGCACGGCCAGATCGGCGCTACCGTCTGCCAGCGCGGTCTCCAACTCCTTGACAAACAGGCCCTTACCGCCAATTTTTGACAGTGACACATCCAGTATCTGGTCGCCTTGTGTGGTCATACCCAGGATCCTGACCTCAGTTTGCGGATATAATGCACGCAACCTGTCCCTGATATGTTCAGCCTGCCACATGGCCAGCGCGCTTTCACGCGATGCGATTACCAGGCGAGCCGGCGGGATAGGTGAAGGCGACGGTAATGTTGAAGAGGCTGCTCTCATCGGATTTCCTGAATTTTTTGTGATTAATTACGCGGCGCATTCTAACACGGAGCCTGCCGCGCTTTTTTGCGTATAAATTAAGATGACTTTATTTTTTGCTCCTGCCAATATTTCCAGTCGAGATATTCCCCTCCGTGAAGACGTACGTCTGCTCGGTCGCATTCTTGGCGACACCCTGCGCGAACAGGAGGGTGAAGAAACCTTTCAGCTAGTCGAGAATGTGCGTCGCTCTGCGGTACGTTTCCGCAAGACCCAGGACAGCCGCGATCGCGTGCGACTCGAAAAAATGCTGGACGATCTGTCACCCGACGAGACCCTCGCCGTGGTGCGCGCTTTCAGCTATTTTTCCCAGCTCTCCAATATTGCCGAAGATTTGCACAATGACCGCCTTCATCGTGCTCAGCTCAAGGCGGGCGCTGCACTCAAGAACGGCAGCCTGCTGCTTGCGCTGGATCGGGTCGAAAAGAAACCTGTCGATAAAGACACGCTGCAGTCCTTCCTTAACAGCGCGCTAATCTCGCCGGTACTAACCGCGCATCCCACAGAAGTGCAACGCAAAAGCATACTGGATTGCCATCTGATCATCTCCAGCCTGATGACCAAACGCGATCGCCTCGACATGACACCCGTCGAAATGGATGACAACGAAAATGCCCTGCGTCGCTTCGTGCTGATTTTGTGGCAGACGCGCATGCTGCGCACGGCCAAGCTGAATGTGCGCGACGAGATCAGGAACGGCCTGGAGTTTTACCGCTATACTTTCCTGAAGGAAATCCCCAGAATCTACGCCAAGCTGGAAAAACAGCTGCGTACACGCTACGACAAAGAGATCACCGTACCGCCGCTGCTGAAAGTGGGCAGCTGGATAGGCGGCGACCGCGACGGCAATCCTTTCGTTACCCACGAAGTCATGCAATATGCGGCACAACATCATTCCGCGCTGGCGTTCGAACATTATCTGAATGAGACCCATGTCCTCGGCAAACGCCTGAGCCTGACAGATCGCCTGGCTGATGTCAGCGATGAGCTGCGCCTGCTTTCCGATGCCTCGCCGGACAAGGCGGTCAGCCGCGAAGACGAACCCTATCGCCGTGCACTGATACTGATTTATTCACGTCTGTCGGCAACAGCCAAACAACTCGGTCACGAAATTTCGCATCTCCCGCCGGTGGGCAAGGACGCCGAGCCCTACGCTACGCCGCAACAGTTCATTGCCGATCTGGATGTGCTGATTGAATCGCTGCTCGATCACGGCGCTCTGTATCTGGCGCGCGGACGACTGGCCAACCTGCGCCGTTCCGCCGAGGTCTTCGGTTTCCATCTGGCACCGCTGGACATGCGCCAGCATAGTGCAATACACGAACAAACGGTCAGCGAACTGCTTGCACGCGCCACGACTGTCGCAAACTATCCCGAACTCGATGAAGCCGCGCGCCGCAGCGTCCTGCTGGACACCCTGCAAGCGGGCAAGCTGCTGATCGGTGACCTTGATCAATACTCCGATGTCGTCCAGAGCGAATTGCGCATCATGCAGGCTGCCGCAGACATACATCGACGCTATGGCCGCGCCGCATTGCCCAACCACATCATCTCCAAGGCCGACGCAGTAAGCGACATGCTGGAACTTGCACTGATGCTGCAACAGGTGAATCTGCTGGAATCGGGCGATACGCCACAACTCCATGTCAATATCATCCCGCTGTTTGAAACCATCGAAGACCTGCGCGGCTGCGGACCTATCATGGACGAACTTTTTGCCATTCCCTACTATCGCCAACTGCTGGCCAGACGCAACAACACGCAGGAAGTCATGCTGGGTTATTCCGACAGCAACAAGGACGGCGGTTACATCACGGCCAACTGGGAACTGTATAAGGCTGAACTGGAACTGGTCAAAGTGTTCACCAAATATGGCATAGAACTACGCCTGTTCCATGGACGCGGCGGCACTGTCGGACGCGGCGGCGGCCCCAGCTATGACGCAATCCTGGCACAGCCTCCGGGCAGCGTGAACGGTCAGATCCGCATCACCGAACAGGGTGAGGTGATTTCCAGCAAATATTCCAATCCTGAGATCGGCCAGCGCAACCTGGAAACCCTGATTGCCGCCACCATGGAAGCCACGCTGCTGCATCATCACGGTGCGGACAGCGCGATGCCGGAATATCACCGCATCATGGAGGAGCTGAGCCTGGACGCGTTCGCGGCTTATCGCAAGCTGGTGTATGAAACACCCGGCTTCACCGAATATTTCTTCATAGCCACCCCGATCCGCGAAATCGCCGAACTCAACATCGGCAGCCGTCCGTCATCGCGCAAGGCATCCGACCGTATCGAAGACCTGCGCGCCATCCCCTGGGTGTTCAGCTGGGGGCTGAATCGCACGCTGCTGCCGGGCTGGCTCGGATTCGGCAGCGCGGTACAGCAATTCATCGCCCGGGAAGGCGATGCCGGTTTGGCGCAGTTACAGGCCATGTACAAAAACTGGGCGTTCTTCCGTGGATTGATGTCCAACATGGACATGGTGCTATCCAAAACTGACATGGGCATCGCCTCGCGCTATGCCGAACTGGTGGAAGACATCGAGCTGCGCGAACGCATCTTCGGTGCGATACACAGCGAATGGGAAGTGACCGTCAAAATGCTGTTCAAGGTGACCGGCAACACCTCGCTGTTGCAGGACAATCCCACCTTCGCGCGCAGCCTGCTGACGCGCTCACCCTACATAGACCCGCTCAACCACTTGCAGGTCTCGTTGCTCGAACGCCATCGTGCCGGCGACGACAGCGAGCAGGTCAAACGCGCCATCCATCTGACCATCAACGGCATTGCGACCGGCCTGCGCAACAGCGGCTGACCAAACAAGTGGGCTAGGGAAACGCTGATTTATTCATTGCGCCGTCATTGCGAGCGGCCTTTAGCCGCGAACAAAGTGTGGCGGTGGCAATCCAGTGCTTTGATTTAAAAAGGATTCTGGTTTGCCACGTCCAGGTTTCGGCGTGTAGTGAAAAACAACCCGTCGCAGTAACGCTTTGGCTTTATTGACGCCGAGCACTTGCTCGAAGCTTTTGCGAAAATGCGTCTTGCAGTCGCATAAACCTGCTTCAGCAAATACTGTACGAAAGCCACGAAGTCGGTCTTGGCTCGATGATCGGTCACCATTTATGTGTTTATATACTAGTGCGCGCAAGAAACTCTCGCTTGACAAACGAGAAGCTGCTGAAATTTTCGGCGGCGGCATCAACGCTTTTTCACGCTACGAGAATGGCAAAACCAAGCCGCCCTGGCCTTGGTGAAACCACCCAAGGTGCTGGATCGCCACCCATATCTACTTAGTAGGGTAAGATCGCCCCAATTGAAACTAACGAATATGCCCGATAAAATGCATTTGCCTGCCTGCCTGCCTGCCTGCCTGCCTGCCTGCCTGCCTGCCTGCCTTGCTATTTTTCTATTAGTTGTATGTTCTGAGCCCGCCTTTTCCCAAACCCAGCAAGACCCTGCCAGTCAAGCAATAGCGCAGCAGCATCGCGCTGCCGAGCGTGATGCGAAGTCACGCTCGGAAAATGAGCCGATTTCCGATGTCCGAATAGAGTTCGGCGCATCGCAACGCTTACCTTTATTACCGGAAAACGAAACGCCCTGCGTGGTGATTCACTCGGTCGCTCTTCAGAGGGACACGGACAATAAATTTCTCTGGTTGTTGGAGCGTTTGGGTGTGGATCAAAGCGCATCCGATTTGCCGCAAGGTCGCTGCCTCGGCGGCAAAGGCATTCAAATCGTTGCTGATCGTTTGCAGAATGCCCTGATCTCACAGGGCTACCTCACCACCAGAATTATTGCAGAGCCGCAAGACCTGAAAAGTGGTCTGCTTGTTTTGACCATCCTGCCCGGGCGAATTAACGCAATACGCTGGAAAGACGGCTCCGACATTCGCGCATCGTTGGCAAATACCGTTCCCATCAGTAGGGGAGACATCCTCAATCTGAGAGATGTTGAGCAGGCGTTGGAAAATTTCAGACGTATTCCCACCGCCGACGCGGATATTCAGATTGAGCCTGCCTCAGAACCGGGTCTGAGCGATGTGCTAATTCAGCGTAGCCAATCTTTGCCTTTGAGATTGAATTTGACGATGGACGACGCAGGGGCAGATAGCACAGGAAAATATCAGGGCAGCGCGACTGTCAGCCTGGACAACGGTTTGGGACTGAGCGACTTGTTATATCTCACGCACAGCAATGATCTGGGCGGTGGCGGGAGTGGGGTTAACGGGACAGCGGGTTACATTGCCCACTATTCCCTGCCGCTGGGTTACTGGACATTGGCTGCCACCGTCAGCCGTAACCGCTATCGGCAAACGGTTGTCGGGCTGAATCAAAATTACCTGTATAGCGGCACCAGCGAACAATCCGAAATAAAACTCAGCCGCATTGTTCATCGTGACATGGCTGGAAAAGTCACCGCCAGCCTGAAAGCCTTTCAGCGCAAGTCCAATAACTTTATCGACGACACCGAAGTTCAGGTGCAGCGGCGCGTGGTGGGCGGCTGGGAACTGGGGCTTAACTATCGCGGCAATCTGGCGACGACGGCACTGGACGGGAGTCTGGTATATCGGCGCGGTACGGGCGCCTTCGGCTCAATAGCTGCTCCGGAAGAAGCTTTTGGCGAGGGCAATTCGCACATGCAATTGCTGATTGCCGATGCAAACCTGAGCTTCCCTTTTGCGTTGGCTGGTCGGTCATGGACATACAGCGGCAACTGGCGCGCGCAATCCAATTTCACCCCGCTTACCCCGCAGGATCGTTTCACCATCGGCAGTCGTTACAGCGTGCGCGGTTTCGACGGGCAAAGCAGCCTGAGTACCGAACGCGGCTGGCTGTTGCGCAACGAAATGCTCACCCCCATCGGCACAGGCAACATCGGCGTATACCTCGGGCTAGACCACGCCGAACTGGGTGGCGCGAGTGCCAGAGCGCTTATCGGCACTCGCCTGAGCGGCATGGTCATCGGTTTGCGAGGCGCACTCAACAAGCTGCAATTTGACGTATTCGCGGGAATTCCGGTGCGCAAGCCACCAGGATTTATAACTGATGCAAGTACCGCTGGATTCAACCTGAACCTTAACTTTTAATTCACATAACCACTCACCCGGGGAGAAATAAAAATGAATCGTCATTGTTACCGCATTATTTTCAACGCGATACGCAACCAGATGATGGTGGTCCCGGATATTGCCGTTTCGCGCGGAAAATCCTGTAGTAATAGCACTGACGCGGTAAAATTTTCCGGCACTCGACATTTCCAGCAACGTCAGCCACTAATTTACAGTACGTTATCGTTGGCGTTGTATCTTGTTTTTAGTGCAATGCCCTCATTTGCCGCTATCATTGCTGATCCGACCGCTCCCGGGACGCAACGTCCT
Organism: Gallionella sp.; assembly: GCA_030653355.1. Lineage (GTDB taxonomy): Bacteria > Pseudomonadota > Gammaproteobacteria > Burkholderiales > Gallionellaceae > Gallionella. The sequence continues at coordinate 9,484 of JAURZN010000007.1, forward strand.
ACCATCTTGCAAGACGCGGCAGGCAACCCGCTGGTTAACATCCAAACGCCCAGCGCAGCCGGCGTGAGCCGCAACACCTACCAACAATTTGACGTGCAAAGCAACGGTGTCACGCTCAACAACGCCCGATCAAGTAATCCATGGCTGGCAACAGGCGAGGCTCGCGTCATTTTGAATGAAGTCAATTCCAGTAACCCCAGCTACCTGGGTGGGGCAATCACTGTGAATGGCGCGCGAGCGCAGGTAGTCATTGCCAATCCTTCCGGCATCACGGTTGATGGCGCCAGCTTCGTCAATGCCAGCCGCGCCACCCTGACCACCGGGATGCCGATAGTCAATAACGGCCAGCTTGACGCACTGAACATCACTCGTGGGCTGATAACGGTGTCAGGGAAGGGGTTGGATGCCAGAGCCACCAATTACACCGAGATATTGAGCCGCGCCGCAGCGATTACCGGACGGATTGATGCCAATGACCTGAATGTCACCACAGGCGCACAAACGGTGGATTACGCCACCGGACAAATCACTGCGGCGGCGGGTGTCGGGATATCGCCAACGCTTGCGATTGACACCAACCAGCTTGGCGGCATGTACGCCGGACGGATTACCTTGCTGTCAACCGAAGCCGGGGTGGGGGTGCGCAACGCGGGTTCTTTGGCAGCTGGCGGCGGAGCACTCATTGTCACCGCCGACGGAAAGCTGGAAAATAGCGGCACGATGAATGCCGCCATCACCAGCCTCGCCACCGTGCAGGGCAATATTGACAACAGCGGCGTATTACAGGGCGATCAAGTGCTGATGCTGGCATCCGGCGGTGACATCAATTTGAGCGGGAAGGGAATGAGTCAAAATCCCGCCAGTGCCAGCACCATGATGCTAAACGCCAACGGCGCGGTTAATCTGGCCTCCGGGACCATGGTGAGCAGCTCGGGTGCGGGCGGGCAAGTCACCCTGGGCGCGGGCGGCGCGGTGAATTTTGGGGCTTTTTCCAATATCATCGCCGACGGCAACATCCAGATCAGTAGTGATGGGCAAATCAATACTCAAAACACCACCCTGCAAAGTACCAGTGCGGATGTAAGCGTTCTTTCAGCACAGGGCATCAACCTTGGAAAATCCAATGTGCTGGGTAAAAGGGTACACATTGAAACCGGTGCGCCATTCATTGAGACCAATGCGCCTATTTATATAGAGGGCAGCGATATTTCAGGTGCCGATCAAACCACCCTGATTGCGACGGGGGATGTGTCACTCGTTGCGGCAATCATGAATGCTGGCAAGCTACATATTGAAAGCGCAAAAACCATCGGGCTTAATGATGCCCGCCTCACGGCAACCAATACGGCAACCTTGGTGGGTTCCGGGATGACGATGACGGGGGGAGCTATTCAGGCGAATGGCACAGGCGTTGCCATAGACATACTGGCGACCCAGACCGACATCCACGCGGTCGGCGGTGACCTAAAAACCCCCAACGGCGACATCAATATTAGTGCGGTGGGCAACCTTTCCCTGAGCGGCACGAACATTGATAGTGGCGCAGCGACCAGGCTCACGGCACTCGGCAATATCAATCTGGGAAACAGCACGCAATCTGGCAGCAATACAACAACGAGATCGGGAAGTAATTGTGTTGTTTTTTGGTGGGGGAGATGCTTCTTCCAAGATCGCTGGGTTGATAACGTTACCACTCAATACATCAATGCCATCCCCACCAAGATAAACGCCGGCAACATCAATATCACGGCGGGGAGCGACCTGAATCTCTACGGTACCCAAATTAACGCCGTGCAAGGCAGTGCCAATTTGAGCGCAGGCAAGGCCACCAATTATCACTCGGTAACGAGTCAATCCACCACCCAAACGACCCGATTTTCAGATCGCTATTTTGTGGATACTTATTGGATAGGTCGGACAACAAGCCTCAGCACCGTGACTCATCCTGCGCTGATCACCGGCACCGCTGTTACCGCCAGCGCGGACATCAACGTCAACACGGGCGGCAATCTCGGCCTGCATGACGCAACCCGCTTCAACGCAAGCCGGGATTTAAGTTTGCAGGCTGGCACGGGCAACCTGACTTTCACCGCCAATAACCAGGCCATGCTCAAAACGGGGCGCGATCTTAATCTGGTCGCCAAAACCGGCGCACTCACCCTGGCGGGCAGCAACGGCACAACACCCGCAGGCAGCAATCGAGTCAACTTTACCGGGCTGCGCGATATCAACCTGCAAGCCGGAAAAATGGACTTGCAGGGCAGCGTACTTGGGGCCTCACGCAACATCACCCTGACCTCGACCACAGGCGACATCTGGCTGAATGCCCTGGGCCACACCATTGCCGAGGGGACTTACACCCTTGCTCCCGTAGCGGCACCGCTGCCGTTGCCATATCGCGCAAGTTGGATACAGAGAATTCAATATAATTTGGCACTGGCAAGCTATAACGCCTACCTTGCCAGCTACCGAGTGGACAACAACACTTATGCTGATCCCGTCACTCTAAGTGCGGGTAGCGCACTCACCGTAACCTCCGCGCGCGACATTCAGGCACAAGGGCTGAATGCCTACGGTGGGATATCCACCACCATGCAAAGTGCAGGAAATATTTCCCTGGATGGCACAGTCAATAGCATCACCCGTGGTTACAGCGCATTGCCCAATGGCAATTCAGAACTGCGTTTAATCAATCAAAACAGGATCGCATCAGGCGGCAAAATAGACATCAGTGCAGCCGGTGGAAACCTCGACCTGAATGCCGTTCAAATTGATAGCCAACGCGATGAAGTCCGCCTGACTGCTTTGGCGGATGTCAACTTACTATCAGCTGCCAATTGGGAAAATAATACCGGCTCTAGCTCCAGCAGTTCGTGCAATTGGTGGGGACGTTGTACCACCACCAACGTCTATTACCGACACGAATACCTGACCACCATACCCAGTGCCGTGACAGGGCAGAGCATCAATATTACCGCTGGCAACAATCTCAATATCTATGGCGCAGCACTGACTTCATGGGGCGGGCGCACAGACCTTGCCGCTGGCAATGCAGCCAATTATTATGCCGTAGACGACCAAACCAACATTCGTAACACCGTTAATTCCAGCAGTAGTTGGTTGGGCATCATTAACCTCGGTCGCAGTAGCGGTGTTAGCACCAGCTTTACCAACATCCCTCTCGTTACCCGCCTCATCGCCCAGGGTGCACTCACCAGCAGCTCCGGTGCCAACACCCTGTTGCAAGGCACCTATGTCAACGCCGCTGGCGGTGCAACCTTCCGTGCAGGCGTGGGCGCAACCGCCAAAGCCGACGCAAAAATCATCCTCGAAGGCGTAAAAACCACTGTCCAAACCGCCCAGACCCGCGAATCCAACTACGTCCTCTGGCAGAAGCAATCGGGTTCGGGCAACACCAGCGAAACCTTCGCCCTGCCCAGCTTCGTGGGCAACACCACCTTCACTGCCCCCGGCGGCTTGGTGGTGCAAATAGCGGACGGCAGCCCCCTAAAAACCCAAATCCAAACCCTCGCATCCCAACCCGGCATGGGCTATCTGAACGACCTCGCCGCACGCAGTGATGTGAACTGGCAACCCGTCAAACTCGCCTTTGACCAGTGGAGTTACCAGCAACAAGGATTGACCCCGGCAGGCGCAGCCCTGGTTGCGGTGGCTGTAGCGTGGGCGACGGGCGGCATGGGCGCAGAACTGCTCGGTACGACGGGCTCAACTACCAGCCTCATGGCGAATGCCGCCTTCACCAGCCTTGCCGCCCAAGCCAGCATCACCCTCATCAACAACCAGGGCAACCTCGGCAAAACCCTCCGCGACCTCGCCAGCAGCAACACGGCGAAGGCGGCGCTGACAGCGGTGTTGACCGCTGGTGTGATGGATAAGATAGGCGCCATGCCGGGGATGAAAACGCTCTCCAATGGCACAGCCTTTAGCGACAAACTCACCTTTAACCTGATTAACGCCACCGGACGTGCGCTAACCAATGCCGCGATTAACGGCGGAAGTCTGGAGAGCGCGCTGCAAGATGCGCTGGTGAGCGGTTTGGTCGATACCGCGCAAGGGGCAGCTTCGAGTAAAATAAAACTGCTGGAAGACGACTACGTCATCCATAAATTGGCACATGCCTTGGCGGGCTGTGTGGCGGGGGCTGCTGCGGGAGGAGCTTGTCAGGATGGGGCGATAGGTGCTGCGGTGGGGGAGATGGTGGCGCAACTGTTCGCAGATACCAAACCCGGCGCATATGCCACTCAAGCCGAGTGGGACGCATACAACAACAAGGTGCTGAGCATCTCCAAACTGGCAGCGGGCGGTATCAGTGCTTACACGGGCGGCAATGCGCAGACGGCGATTACCACGGCGGAAGTGGCGGTTAGGAATAATGCGTTGAAGCTTATTTCAAGACCATTAAACAACC
>JAURZN010000027.1 GCA_030653355.1 Gallionella sp.
AACTGTCTTTCAGATGCTTCATTACGCCGTTGGCTGCCTCAGTCGGGATGGCTTCAAAGTCGTGGCGCGAATAGACGTTGCGCCCGAAATGCGCCCAGTGTTCGCGGGTAATGGCTTCGACCGACTGTTTGCGCGCGGCGACGATGTTGAGCCAGAACAGTACGGCCCACAACCCATCCTTTTCGCGAATGTGATCTGATCCGGTGCCGAAGCTTTCTTCACCGCATAGCGTGACTTTGCCTGCATCCATCAGATTGCCGAAGAATTTCCAGCCGGTCGGCGTCTCGAAACAGGGAATGCCGAGTTCTTTGGCCACGCGATCCGCAGCGGCGCTGGTCGGCATGGAACGCGCGACACCCGCCAGACCCTGACGGTAGCCGGGCGCGAATTTTGCGTTGGCAGTTAAAATGGCCAGACTGTCTGAGGGCGTGACGAAGAAGTGTTTGCCCAGGATCATGTTGCGGTCGCCATCACCGTCCGAGGCCGCGCCGAAATCCGGTGCATGTTCGCCATAGAGTATCTCGACCAGTTCGTGCGCATAGGTCAGGTTGGGATCGGGATGGCCGTTGCCGAAATCCGGCAGCGGTACGCAATTCATGATGCTGTTCTCCGGCGCGCCCAGACGATTGATAAATATTTCGCGTGCATAAGGCCCGTTGACGGCATGCATCGCGTCAAATTTGATGCGGAAGCCGCCCGCCAGCAGCGCGCGTATGGCGGCAAAATCAAACAGCGACGCCATTAGCTCGGCGTAGTCGGTCACCGGATCGATCACCGACACGGTCATGTCGCCGATCAGGTAGTCGCCTGTGGCGTCCAGCGCCACGTCAGGCGCATCGATCAGACGATATTGGCTAATAGTTTTGCTGAGTTCGAAAATGGCTTCGGTGATTTTTTCAGGCGCAGGACCGCCGTTGGCGGTGTTGTACTTGATGCCGAAATCGCCATCCGGGCCGCCGGGGTTATGGCTGGCGGACAGGATGATGCCGCCAAAGGTGGAATATTTGCGTATCACGCAGGAGGCGGCGGGCGTGGAAAGGATGCCGCCCTGTCCGACCAGTACGCGGCCAAAGCCGTTGGCGGCCGCCATCTTGAGGATGATCTGGATGGCTTCGCGGTTGTAATAACGCCCGTCGCCGCCGACTACCAGCGTGGCGCCCGGCGGCGGGGAGATGCTGTCGAATATGGCTTGTACGAAATTTTCCAGGTAATGCGCCTGCTGGAAGGTCGGCACGCGCTTGCGCAGACCGGAAGTGCCCGGCTTCTGGTCGTTGAAGGGGATGGTGGCAATGGTGCGGATGGTTGATGCGGATTTTCCTGATATTCCCGTGGCTACTGGCATTTTATTTCTCCCGTTCGATTGAAATCTCACTAGCCATCTTACCACTAGCAGAGGGTATTCAGGCCGCGCAAGCAACCGGAAATCATCATTTGATTGCCGACAGGACTAACACGTTGTTGCACCAATCGCCTCCTGCATCAATCACATTAACGTTAGCAATGGGTCGATGACTTTCCCCAAAGTCGCATTTTCCTGCAATAATTACGCAACCAATGATATTGAAAGTGAGCAGGCAAAATGATGAGTCAAGACGATTTGAAACGTGCGGTGGCACTCGCTGCGATTGAATATGTTCCGCTGGATT
>JAURZN010000034.1 GCA_030653355.1 Gallionella sp.
AATAGACACTCAGCGCCAGCCCTTGCGCGTGGTGCTGGACAGTCAGTTGCGCATTTCGCCGGATGCCCGCATCCTGCAAGGGGGGGGCGTGCTGATATATGGCGCACTGCACAATGAGCGCAAGATGGCTTTGTTGCAGGATCTGGGGGCGACGGTGGTGATGCTGCCGGACGGCTACGGGCGGGTGGATTTAAGCGCAGCGCTGCGTGATCTGGCGCAGCGCGGCTGCAATGAGGTGCTGGTGGAGGCGGGCGGCACGCTGAATGGCAGTCTGTTGCGCGAGGGGCTGGTTGACGAAATGCTGCTGTACATCGCACCGCAGTTATTGGGCGACGCGGCGCAGGGCATGGCGCAGCTGGGTAAATTGACCCGTCTGGATCAGCGCGTGGAACTGCTCTGGGAAGATGTGCGTCAGGTGGGCAGGGATTTGCGCATTACGGCGCGAGTGAAGAAAAAATGACGATATTAAAGGGGTTGGATTGTGTTTAGTGGAATCATTGCCGATGTCGGCATCATCACCCGTGCAGATAATCGCGAGGGCGGCCTGCGTCTGGCTGTTCAGGGAGAAGTGCTGGGCATGGACGACGTGCAACTGGGCGACAGCATTGCGGTGAACGGCGTCTGTCTTACCGTGGTTAAAATAGACGGCCGCGAGTTTACCGTGGACGTTTCGCGCGAGACGCTCAATTGCACGGTGGGCCTGGAACATCAGGGCGGTCACGTCAATCTGGAAAAAGCCTTGCGTCTGTCTGATCGTCTGGGCGGACATCTGGTCAGCGGTCATGTGGACGGGGTGGGCGAGGTGGTGGCGTTTAATGACATCGGCGAAAGCTGGCGACTGGTGGTGCGCGCGCCGCAGCAGCTCGCCAAATATATCGCGATGAAGGGTTCCATCACTATAAATGGCGTGAGCCTGACCGTGAATCATGTTGCCGGTTCCGAGTTTGAGGTGAATCTGATTCCGCACACGCTGGATGTGACTACGCTGAATGAATTGAATACGGGTGCGAGAGTTAATCTTGAGATTGATCTGATCGCACGCTATGTAGAACGAATGATGCAGAAAGAAGTGCAATGATAGAAATTTCACCGATACAGGAAATAATCGCGGAAATTCGCGCGGGTAACATGGTCATTCTGGTAGATGAAGAAGACCGCGAAAATGAGGGCGATCTGGTCTTCGCCGCCGAATTCACCACGCCCGAGAAGATTAACTTCATGGCCAAACATGGCCGCGGGCTGATTTGTCTGACATTGACGGAAGCACACTGCAAACAGATCGATCTGCCGCTGATGGTGCGTGAAAACGGTTTACCGCTGGCGACCAACTTCACCATTTCCATCGAGGCAGCCAGCGGGGTGACTACCGGCATCTCGGCGGGGGATCGCGCACGTACTGTGCTGGCTGCTGCTGACAAGTACGCAAAGCCGTCAGACATCGTGCAGCCGGGTCATATTTTCCCGCTGCGTGCGCAAAACGGCGGTGTGCTGGTACGCGCCGGACATACCGAAGCGGGCTGCGATCTGGCGCAACTGGCGGGTCTGACGCCCGCATCGGTGATTTGCGAGATACTCAAGGAAGATGGCGAGATGGCGCGCCTGCCGGATTTGATCGAGTATGCCAAGTTGCACGGCCTGAAAATCGGCACTATTGCCGATTTGATCGAACATCGCAGTCAGCATGAAAAACTGGTCGAACGCGTGGCCATGCGCAAAATACAAACCGCTTACGGTGAATTTGATCTGGCGACGTATGTCGATAAGACCACGCAGCGTACCCACCTGGCCCTGGTGAAAGGTGACATCATCCACGAAGTTGAAACGCTGGTGCGGGTACATGAACCTTTGTCAGTGATGGACTTTCTTGAACACAAATCACCGGGGCATTCGACCAGTGCACACGAAGCCTTGCAGAAAATGGCTCAGGCACCAGCAGGTGTGCTGGTGTTGCTGCACAGGGGGGAAACATCACAGGAATTATTGGCGCGCGCGACGCTGGATGGCAACGGCCAGCAAAGCGGCCAGTGGGACCCGCGCAGCTATGGTATCGGCGCGCAGATATTGCGCGACCTGAATGTCGGCAAGATGCGATTGCTGGCCACGCCGCACAAGATGCCGAGCATGGCCGGTTTTGGTCTGGAAGTGGTGGGTTACGCAGCACATTAACCCCCCCCCTCCTATAAATGTGCGAGGGTGGGGAGGGTAAAACTTGAAGGGATATAAAATGAAAGAAATCGAAAAAAATCTGGACGGCAAAGGTCTGCGCATCGGTATCGTGCAAAGCCGTTTTAACCCTGAAATCTGTGAAGGACTGCTGGCGGCATGCCGTGCGCAACTGGTTCAGCAGGGCGTTGCCGAAGACGACATCACGCTGGCTACGGTGCCGGGCGCACTGGAGATTTCGCTGGTGCTGCTGCACATGGCGGACAGCGAAAAATATGACGCCCTGATTGCGCTCGGCGCGGTGGTGCGCGGTGATACCTATCATTTCGAGGTGGTGTCGAATGAATCGGCGCGTGGCGTGGGCGATGTGCAACTGGCTTGCGGCGTGCCGATCGCCAATGCAATTCTGACCACGGACACCGACGAACAGGCACTGGTGCGCATCAGCGTGAAGGGCAGCGAAGCCGCGCTGGTGGCGATTGAAATGGCCAATTTGTTGCGTGATCTGGCATGAGCATGCCAGCCGAAACAGTCGCAGCTAAGAGTCCACCGCAGAAAAGCCCGCGCCATCGCGCGCGGGAACTGGCATTGCAGGGCGTCTATCAATGGCGTGTGTCGGGCAGCGAAGCCGCCGATATCGAAAAACATATGCACGCTGAAAAAAATCTGGGCCGTTACGACAAGCCCATGTTTTCCAGGCTGCTGCGGGGTGCGATTGCCCAGCACGATGCGCTGGAGGCGTTGCTGACTCCGCATCTGGATCGTCCGCTGGACGAGTTGAGCACGGTCGAATTGGCGGTGCTGCTGGTGGCGGCGTTCGAGCTGAGCCAGCAGCCGGACGTTCCCTACAAAGTCGTCATCAACGAGGCCGTCGAGTTGGCCAAGACCTTTGGCGGAACGGATGGCCACAAGTATGTGAACGGCGTGCTGGACAAGCTCGCGCCTCAGGTTCGCGCGGTGGAGTTCGCACACAACAGGAAGTAGGGAGTGGTAAGTGGCAAGTGGCAAGTGGTAAGTAGAAGGCGGGGTTTCCCACTGTACACTGAGGCACAAAGTGCCGCTCCACTTGCTACTTGCCAGCCAAAATATGTCCGAATTCGATCTGATCAAACGCTATTTCACCCGCGACACACCCGGCGCGTTGCTGGGGGTAGGCGACGATGCGGCGCTGTTGCAGCCGAGTGCAGGCCGGGTGCTGGCGGTGTCCAGCGACATGCTGGTATGCGGCACGCACTTCTACGCGGATGCCGATCCTTACCTGCTGGGGCATAAGACGCTGGCGGTTAATCTGTCCGATCTGGCTGCCATGGGTGCCGTGCCACGTTGGGCCACGCTGGCGATAGCCATGCCGGGTGTAGATGAAGTCTGGCTGGCGCAATTCTCTGCGGGATTTTTTGCACTGGCCGAGGCGCATGGCGTGGAACTGGTGGGCGGAGATACTACGCGCGGACCGCTCAACCTTTGCGTGACGATATTTGGCGAGGTGCAGGCCGCCCAGGCATTGCGGCGCGGCGGTGCGCAATCCGGCGATGAAATATGGGTATCGGGCGAACTGGGTAATGCCGCATTGGCGCTGGCGCATTTGCAGGGCCGGGTGGTCTTGCCTGAGGACGATTTTGCCGTCTGTGCATCCGCACTCTATCAGCCTCAGCCGCGCGTAGCGCTGGGGCTGGCGTTGCTTGGCCTTGCCACTAGCGCCATTGATGTCTCCGATGGTTTGCTGGCTGATCTGGGTCATATCCTGGAATGCTCGCAGCTGGGTGCGGTGCTGGATGTTGCGGCCGTGCCCGTGTCGACAGTGCTGCGCAGCTTAATTGATTCGCCGCTGGGGAGACAGTGTGCATTGTCCGGAGGCGATGATTATGAATTGTGTTTCACCGTGCCGGCATCGCGCCATGACGCGGTGCTGCGTGTCAGCGAACAGTTGGCTTTGCCGCTGACGCGCATAGGCCGCATAGTTGAGGGCCATGACTGCATCATCCGCGATGCGGCGGGAAATCCGATAAACCCTGAGAGCGGCGGTTATGACCACTTCCGATGAGTTGAAGATTGTACCTAGCTGGAAATTTCTGTTCAGCCATCCCGCGCATATGCTGGCGTTCGGCTTCGGCAGCGGGCTGGCGCGTCAGGCGCCCGGTACATTCGGCACGCTGGTCGCCTTCCCCATCTACTGGTATCTTGCGCCGCGCCTGTCGGATGCGCTGTTTCTGTTCGTATTGATATGGGCATTCGCCGTCGGTGTATGGGTATGCGACATCACGGGCAAGGCACTGGGCGCGGCGGATTACGGCGGGATGGTCTGGGATGAAATCGTTGCGATGCTGCTGGTGCTGTTTTTCACGCCACCGGGCTGGGAGTGGTCACTGCTGGCCTTCGTGCTGTTTCGTTTCTTTGACATCGTCAAGCCGGCCGCGATACGCCATTTCGACAGCAACTGGCATGGCGGGCTGGGCGTGATGTTCGATGATCTGCTGGCAGCGGGTTATGCCTTGCTGTGTCTGGCTATAGTTAAAAGCATCCTGCTGTGAATTTTTTTCGCCTGCTGATCTGCGCCTTGCTGCTGTCAGCCGGCGGCAGAGCACTGGCCGCCGCTCCCCAATCTGACGCGTCGCATGATTTTACGGCCAAGGTAATCGTCGTGCTGGACGGCGATACCGTGCTTGTCAGGCGCGGCGGCGGCACGGTGAAAATCAGGCTGGCAGAAATCGATGCACCGGAAGTGGGCCATGCGGGGATGGACGGCCAGAGGGCCAGCCTGCAAAAGGCACAGCCCTTCGGTGAGAACTCAAAGCGATCACTCGCCGGGATGGTGTTAGGCAAACAGGTGGACGTGGCTACCCGGGCGGTGGATCAATATGGGCGTCTGGTAGCGAAGCTGAGCGTGGATGGACTGGATGTGAATGCTGAACAAGTCCGCCGTGGCATGGCCTGGGCTACGGTGGGGTGGCGGCAAAACCGCCATAGCAAGCATCCACTGCTTGCCTTGCAGGCCGAAGCCAGACAGGCCAGGCGCGGTTTGTGGGCGCTGGATAACCCTGTTCTTCCGGGAGACTGGCGTAAGCAGCATCCCGCCGCATTTACAGAAAAGCACCGGACTGAGGCCCAAACGCCAGCCGGTATGCAGTCCGGCTGTGGAAAAAAGCAGTATTGTTCCGAGATGCGCTCCTGCGAAGAAGCCAGGCATTATTTGACGCAATGCGGAATCAGAAGTTTGGATGGTAATGGCGATGGCCTGCCTTGCGAACAGTTATGCGTTCGGGCAGAGGAATAAGCTAAAGTACGATATTACGGCAACCCTGTGCATCGCAGCGTAGCGCGTTTGCCCTTTGGTCCCAGTCGCCCAATACCCAGCGCTCGCAGACGTGACCCTCCAGCTGATGTTCGTGACGTTGCGGGCGGTGGGTGTGGCCGTGTATCAGGCGCGGATAGTGGTATTCGCGCAATAGTTTTTCGACCGCAGCGTTATTCACGTCCATGATTTCGCCGGTTTTTTCCTGCTTCTCCCTGTCGCTGCGGGCGCGCAATTGTTCTATGTAGTGCTTGCGTTCCGCCAGCGGCCTGGCAAGAAATTGTTTTTTGAAATCAACAGAATGAACTTGTGCGCGAAAAGCCTGATAGTCGATGTCATCGGTGCACAGCGCGTCGCCGTGACTAAGCAGCGTCGGCGTGCCGTACATATCCACCAGGGCAGGGTCGGGCAGCAGGGTCGCTGCGCAGGCGGCAGCCAGTGCTTCACCCATCAGCAGGTCACGGTTGCCGTGCATCAGATAGGTTCGGGTGGAGTGGGTGGACAGGCTCAGGATTGCAGCGGTCACCTGCTGGTGGAACGCATCATGCAGGTCATCGTCGCCTGCCCAGTATTCAAACAGGTCGCCGAGAATATAGAGTGCTTCAGCCTGTGGCGCGACAGTGGCGATGAAATGCTGAAACGCAGCCATGCTGTCCGGATGATCCGGACTCAGATGCAGGTCGGAGATAAATAAGGAGTGAGGATCGAGGATCGAGGATCGAGGATCGAGTGGTGTAGCGGTTTTTCTCAATCCTCAATCCTCAATCCTCAATCCCGTATCCTATTTTGTGACGACTTCCGCGCCGGTGATGATGACATCTTCCTGCGGTACGTCCTGGTGTCCGGACTTGTTGCCTGTCTTGACCTTGCGGATGGCATCAACGACATCCATGCCTTCGACAACTTTGCCGAACACGCAGTAGCCGTAACCTTGCGAATTGGCTGCGCTGTAATTCAGAAAAGTGTTGTTCTTGGTGTTAATGAAAAATTGCGCAGTGGCAGAATGGGGGTCGTTGGTACGTGCCATGGCGATGGTGTACTTGTCGTTGCTCAGGCCATTGGCCGCCTCATTCTGTATCGGTGCGTTCACCGATTTCTGATTCATACCGGGTTCGAAACCGCCACCCTGTATCATGAAGTCAGCAATCACGCGGTGAAAAATAGTGTTTTCGTAAAAGCCTGCATTCACGTAATCAAGAAAATTCTGGACAGTGTGTGGTGCTTTTTCAGCATCCAGTTGTAATGTGATGGTGCCGTGATTGGTATGTAACTTGACCATTTTTTGTTTACCCTGAGTTAAAGAATTTTTAGTAGGTGCAGCATAGGAAACTTGCATCGTGCAGCACAACAGCACGAAAAAAGTAATGAGAATTTTTTTCAGATTCATGCTCCGCCCTCATAAATAATTTGCCAGCGTTTGTTTTGCTTCATCCAGTACTGGCGTTTTTTCATGCGGTTCGACAGGTTGCTGCTGCTGTAGTCCTGTTCAAAATCAACGACTACCATGCCGGGCTGTTCGGGGTAGGTGAGCAAACTGAGTTCGGAGATATTGAGTTTGATCCATGATTTTCCGGCATTGACAGACTGCTTCTGCCTGGCCCATGAAGCGTAGTCCGTGTTATTGCTGGAGAAGTTGCGCGCGTAATGCTTCAGGTAGGCATCGGTGTTCAGACTCGCCCAATCTTTGCGCCACTGTTCTATTTCATGCAGCAGCGCACTGCGCTCAGTCTGATCCTGAGTACTGCTCCAGGCAATCTGGTTGGTGATGATGACCGGAGTGATGCCGACTTGCAGGTAAGGCGCAAGTTTATCCAGATCGTCGTTGCCCAGCACGACGCAGCCGTTACTGGCGCGTGGCGGACGGCTGTAAGTGTCGCTGGACGTGCCGTGCAGCCAGATGCCACTGCCGGTGCGACCATTTTTCTTATCCCATTCGTTCGGGTAGCTGAGCGGGAAAGCGCCCGTGCCATACATGTCGGCCAGTTGTTTTTTTGGCAGGTTCGCCTGAACAAAATAGACGCCTATCGGTGTGCGCTGGTCGCCCGTGGAGACCTTTTCGGTGCCGAGCTTGCCTATCGTGACATAGAAGTCGGTTACATAACGCGGTACACCGCTGACGTTCTCGTACACATACAGGGTAGAGCGACTGGTGTCCACGACCAGAGCATATTTTTGCTGTGCATTGAGTTGCCACAGGTAGCTTGGTGCGCGCTGGGTCTGTGGCTGAGCTTGCGCGCGTTGTACGCGCACGCGTGCCTCGTCGCGCAGATCCTGAATTTTGTCACCCGAAGCATGCGGCGCATTGCCGAAGCTGGTAATGGCGCCTGCCTTGGCCATCAGCAGGTCACCCTTGACCAGTTGCGCCAGCTTGTAATTGGGGTTGACGCGCAACAGGCTGTCCACCTCGTTCATGGCGATGTCCAGCCGGTTGTTCTTGATGGCGAGCAGACTTTTCGCCAGCTTGACTTCAGTGGTGCGCGAGTCGGGTGCGGCTTGTGCCGTGACGGCGACCAGACTGCATAGCAATGAGGTGAGTGTGAATAATCGCATCAACGTGTACGCTCTTCCTGTATCAGCCACTTCCCGCCGGATTTCACCATCAGCAGAGTTTTTCTGCCGGAAGCCTTGAAGTTGCTGGCGCGGTAGTCCTGGTGGAATTTTACGGTGGCGTGCGTGTCGTCAGTGAAATCGACGGTGCCGTTGCTTACCTTGACATCGATATATTTCGGTCTGCTGATGCGATCCTTGCGAGTCTCAGCCCATGCCTTGCGGCTTTCGCCATCCGGTGTCTTGAAGTCGTTCGCATAATGTGAAAGATATTTCTTCACGTTTTTGGAAGACCAGGCGGCGGCCCATGAATCGACGGCCTCCAGCACGGCCAGCATTTTATCCGATGCGGCAGGTGCCTGAGCAGGCGCTTGAGCAGGCGCTGCGGTCGCATTCACCACAGGCTTGGCGACGGCCACCGGCGCGGCGGATTTGACGGGCGGTGCAGGAACGCGTGCAGCCCCCGGTCTTGCGCGCGGCTTGTCTGTAAACAAATCCTGGATCATTGCCAGTTTGGTTTGAGTCGTCGTATTGGTGTTGTCCAGCTGCAGGGCGCGGTCATAAGCCTGACTGGCCATCTTGGCATAGATGTCGCCCAGGTTTTCATGAGCGGTCGCATAGCTGGGATGGGTGCGTATCGCCATTTCGAGCGAGGACTTTGCCTTGTCGTACTGGCTTTGGCTGGCATACAGCACGGCGAGGTTGTTGTAGGGCTCGGGCAACTCGGGGTAGTCGGCTGTTAAACCGGAAAAAACCTTGATGGCCTCAGGTATTTTGCCTTGTTCGGTAAAAATCAGCCCCTGAAGAAAACGCCCTTGCGCATCTCTGGGTTTGCCGGACAAAAAACTGTTTACCTTGCCCAGTGCCTGGCTGTGCTGACCTTGCTTGAACAGTTGGGTGGCATCTTGCAGTTCATCGGCCTGCAAGGCAGGGCTGATAGTCAATATGCCGAACAGCAGTGCTACAGAAAGAGGGAGGCGATTCAATATATTCATTGGTAATTCATATCCTGTGGAGGCGCGACGGCACGCGCGGGTATAACTCGCGGTGGATTCTACCAAATAACCGATGTGTTTTCACAGAGTTAATATATATCCGTATCGCCGGATGGGGATGGAACGCGTATTTTCGGGTAAAATTGCCCGCTAATTTTACAATGTCCAACCTAGAGTCAAGAAAGTTCAGATGAGCAGTGCACATTCACCGGCAGTCCCTCCGGCTTCCAATTTCATCCGCAGTATTATCGATGCTGATCTGGCCAGTGGTAAACACAACAGCATCGTTACGCGTTTTCCGCCCGAGCCCAATGGCTATCTGCATGTCGGTCATGCCAAATCCATCTGTCTGAATTTCGGACTGGCGCAGGATTATCGGGGCACGTGCAATCTGCGCTTCGATGACACCAATCCGGAAAAGGAAAGCGAAGAATATGCACTGTCGATACAGGAAGACGTGCGCTGGCTGGGTTTTCAGTGGGAAGGCGAGGTGCACTGGGCGTCGGATTATTTCGAGCAGCTTTATCAGTTCGCCATCGAATTGATCAACAAGGGGCTAGCCTATGTGGAAGACCTCTCGCCTGAAGAGATGCGCACATATCGCGGTACCCTGACACAACCCGGTAAAAACAGCCCCAGTCGCGATCGTTCGGTGGCGGAAAATCTCGACCTGTTCGCACGGATGAGGAACGGTGAATTTGCCGATGGCGCGAAAGTGCTGCGCGCCAAGATAGACATGGCCTCGCCCAATATGAACATGCGCGATCCGGCCATCTACCGCATCCGTCGCGCCCATCACATCCGCACCGGCGATAAGTGGTGCATCTATCCGATGTACGACTACACCCACTGCATCTCCGACGCGCTCGAAGGCATCACCCATTCCATCTGTACCCTGGAATTCGAGGATCACCGCCCGCTGTATGACTGGGTGCTGGACAATATCAGCATCGCGTGTCATCCGCGCCAGTACGAGTTTTCGCGGTTGGAACTGCAATACACCCTCACCAGCAAGCGCAAACTGCTGCAACTGGTGAATGAAAAGCATGTCAGCGGCTGGGACGATCCCCGCATGCCAACCATCAGCGGCATGCGCCGCCGTGGTTATACGGCCGAAGGGATACGCGAATTCTCCAGACGCATCGGCGTGTCCAAGAGTGGCAACAATGTGGACATGGCGATTATGGAAGGCGCGATTCGCGAAGACCTGGAAGCGCGCGCGCCGCGCGTGACGGCGATCATCAATCCGCTCAGGGTGAGCATCACCAATTTCGACGGTGCGCTGACGCGTGAAGCGGGTTTTCATCCCAATCATCCTGAGTTTGGCAGCCGTGTCGTGCCGTTTTCCAGCGAATTACTCATCGAGACGGATGACTTCGCAGAAGTCCCGCCTGCGGGCTGGAAACGCCTCACGCCGGGCGGAGAAGTGCGTCTGCGCCACAGCTATGTGATGCGCTGTGACGAGGCGATCAAGGATGCGGAAGGCCGCGTGATCGAGCTGCGTTGCAGCATAGACCACGCCACGCTGGGCAAGAACCCTGAGGGGCGCAAGGTAAAGGGCGTGATTCATTACCTGTCCTGCGCACACGCCTTGCCTGCCGAAATACGTTTGTATGACCGTCTGTTTACCGTGGCGGAGCCGGATGCGGACAGGGAAGTGGATTTTTGCCAATTCCTCAATCCTCAATCCTTAACTGTGGTGCAGGGCTGGGTGGAGGCCGCCGTGCAGCACGCCGCGCCCGAAACACGCTATCAGTTTGAGCGCCTAGGCTATTTTGTTACCGACCGGCGCGACCATCAGCCAGGGGCTAAGCTGGTATTCAACCGCACCGTGACGCTGAAAGATTCATGGACCAAGGAGCAGTCATGAGCGAAGCATTCGTTGTTCCCGGCGATGAACAATCGTTGAAGAAGCTGACGCAGGTCGTGTATGTCCTGTATGCGCTGTCGTATTTTGCAGGCGTGACTGCGATCGTCGGCATCATCATCAATTACGTGAAAAAAGACGATGTAGAGGGTACCTGGCTGGAGAGCCATTTCCGCTGGCAGATACGCACCTTCTGGTACGGCATGCTGTGGGCGGTGATCGGCGCGCTGACGTTCTTTGTTCTGATCGGCATGGCGATCCTGTTCGCTAATTTCTGCTGGATCATCTATCGCATCGTCAAAGGCTGGCTCAACCTCAACGAAAATAAACCCATGACATTCTGATTGCCAAATGCTGAAAATCTACAACACCCTCGCCCGCGACAAGCAGGAATTCACACCGATAACGCCGAACACTGTGAGCATGTATGTGTGCGGCATGACGGTTTACGACTATTGCCATCTGGGCCATGCGCGGGTGATGGTGGTGTTCGATATGGTCTATCGCTGGTTCAAGGCATCCGGCTATGACATCACCTACGTGCGCAATATCACCGATATCGATGACAAGATTATCAGGCGTGCGGCACAGAACAACGAGTCTATTCATCAGCTCACGCAGCGTTTCATCGATGCAATGCATCAGGATGCCGATGCGCTGGGCGTGCAGCGCCCCGATCATGAGCCGCGCGCCACGCAGTTTGTGCCTGAGATGCTGGCGATGATCGCTCAGTTGGAGGCGAACGGGCTGGCTTATCAGGCGGCGGACGGCGATGTGAACTACGCGGTGCGCAAGTTTGACGGTTACGGCAAGTTGTCCGGCAAGTCGCTGGAAGACCTGCGCGCCGGCGAGCGCGTCGAGGTGACGACCGACAAACACGATCCGCTCGACTTCGTGCTGTGGAAACATGCGCGCGAGGACGAGGCCGACGAAGTAAAGTGGGATTCGAAGTGGGGTCGCGGGCGTCCGGGCTGGCATATCGAGTGTTCGGCGATGGGCTCCAAGTTGCTGGGCGAACATTTCGACATCCACGGCGGCGGTGCGGATTTGCAGTTTCCGCATCATGAGAATGAAATCGCCCAGAGCGAGGGCGCGCATAACTGCCAGTATGTGAACTACTGGATGCACAACGGCTTTGTGCGCGTGGACAACGAAAAGATGTCCAAGAGTCTGGATAACTTCTTCACGATACGCGAGGTGCTCAAGCAATATGACGCGGAAGTGGTGCGCTTCTTCATACTGCGCGCCCATTACCGCAGTCCGTTGAATTATTCCGACGCACATCTGGACGATGCCAAGAAGGCGCTGGACCGGCTGTATACGGCGCTAAAAAGCGCGCCCTCACCCCTACCCCCTCTCCCGCCTGCGGGAGAGGGGAACTTTCTTCCCTCTCCCGCAGGCGGGAGAGGGATTGAGGGAGAGGGTGTCATTGACTGGAACGAGCCTTATGCTGTCCGTTTCAAGGCGGCGATGGATGACGACTTTAATACCGCAGAAGCACTGGCGGTGCTGTTCGAACTGGCGAACGAAGTGAACCGCAGCCAGTCGGCGGAGGCGGGAGCACAGTTGAAGGCGCTGGGTGCCGTGCTGGGCCTGCTCGAACGCGATCCAACCGAGTTTCTGCAAGGCACAGGCTCCGATGATGCGCTGATAGTCGAGCAGATTGCAGCGCGAAATGCCGCTAAGCTTGCCAAGAACTACGCGGAGGCTGACCGCATTCGCAAGGCGTTGCTGGCTGACGGCATCGTGCTGGAAGACAGTGCCGCCGGTACGAACTGGCGGCGCGTGTAGTAGTCAGTTGGCAGTCATCAGTCTGACGATCTTGGGTCGGTGTGCGACGATAGTGACCTCACCAGGCTGGAATTGATTCATTAAGTCATGACAGCTTCGCGGATTGTTTCTGCCGCCCATTGATTTAGGCTCTTGCCCTCTGACAATGCGGCAGTGGTTGCTGCTTCATGCGTTTGAGGATCAAGTCGCAACACGAATTTCCCGGAATAGGTCTTGCGTGGTTCAACGCCATCTTCGGCGCAAGCTTCCAGAAATACCTTAAGAGATATTCCGCCTTCGCGCTTCAGACCATCAGTATCTCCGGCGTAAAAATCTGCGCTGCCATTTAGGCCAATAAATTCACCCCTAAACATTTCGATTTCAGGATCGTAGGAAACCAGAGCCTGATAATTGTCGATTGTCATGATATTTTTCACGGTTTTACTCCATTATCGTCTAGCCATTTGCGTATGCTCTCGATAGCACCTTTGTCGGTATTGGGCGATGGATGAGGGCGGTGAAATACCCGTCGCTCATCAAAAAGTCTGACAAGTATCCGCGAACCTTCGCGTTCGTTGATGGTAGCTCCCAATTCAACGAACAACGCTTCAATATCTTTCCATTGGATGTGATTGGGCGGCGGAACATCAACTCCAAGGTGCGTTGGTGTTTACGCTTCACGATAATGATACCATTAACCGATACTATTTTGACAAAGCCCGCGTTAGCGGGCTTTGCGGGCAGATCAAAACTGTAAACTGATAACTGTGGTGTTACAGCAGTTTGCAGACCGTGTATCCAGGAACTGCTGTCGATTCCACGTAATTCGTACCCGTGGCCGTGGTATTCGGATCGAAGTTGTTGGTGCCCTGGGCAGCGCGCACGTTACCGGTGGCTGGATTGCCGTCATCGAAACTGGCATCGATCGCTTCTGCGGCTTTTGCGGGCAGACTGCCGAAACACAAATTCAGGCCGACCACCATGGCTGTCAGCGCTGGCAGGTTGTTTTGCTGAACGCGGATTGCACCGCCATAGGCATTGGTCGGGTCGGCGCTGTTGATGCCGGTGATCAGGCCTGCCAGACGCAGATGATGCATGAAGGTGCATGTTTCCGGTGCGAGTACAGAGGCGCCACAGGCTGTCCATGTTCCAGCTACACCGACGATGCCATTGCCATCGCCTGACGTGGCGACAGGTGCTGCGGCGGTCGTCCAGCGGGCTGCGGCCCTCAGGTCGTCACCAGGGATGGCGTTGTAGCGGTCCCGGTAGGCATAGTAGGCGGCGGTCACGCCTTTGACATCGTTTTGCAGGTTCTTGATCTTGCCGTTCTCGATCATTTCCTGCCCTTTCAGTACGCCGCCGAGCAGCAGGCCGATGATGACCAGCACGATGGCGAGTTCTACCAGCGTAAAGCCGGACTGATGTTTGTGGTTACACATGATGTTCTCCCTGGAAAAATTAACGTGAAGTGCGTGAGTCGCAATCTAGGCCGTAAGTACCCATTTGGTAAGTAAAAAAGTTTTACAGCCGCGCGTTGGAAAGTGGGATGCGGCGAATAGAAAAGCCCGCCGTAGCGGGCTTTTAAATGTTGCGACTATAGCTAGATTTTCATGCAAAGCGTATGTATACCCTCTTCTATTGTTGTGGTTACCGCAACGGTGGGCCCATAAGCGCCGGACAGGGCGGCGACTGTGTCCAGATTGGCTGCACCGGCTGCACCGGCCCGGACCGTGCCGGTATTGCTATTGCCGTCATCCAGCAGCGTGTCAGCGGCCAGAGCGATTTTCCAGGGAACGCTGCCCGCGCAGACCACGGGGCCTGTCATGCCATAAGTTAAATTACCAGCGCCAGTGACTTGAGATTGCACGCCTAGCAGTCCGCCTACCGCATTGGTGGGTGGGTTTGCTTCGGTGGCGGTAGCGATGCCAGTCATGAAACCGGCCATGCGGGTATGTTGCCAGAAGTTGTTGCTCTCAGTTGCGGCAGCAGGCGCTGCTTTCGCCGTATAAAGACCGGATATTGCGCCATCACCGCCCCCGTTGACACCGCCGGTGAAATGATTGGCGGCATTCGCATCGTCGCCGGGTATCGCCTTGTAGCGATCCTGATAGGCATAGTAGGCAACGCTGACGCTTTTCAGATCATTGACCACATTTTTGACTTTGGCATTCTGTATCATTTCCTGCCCCTTGAGCACTGCTGCCAGTATCAGGCCGATGATCACCAGTACGATGGCCAGTTCGACCAGCGTGAAGCCGGACTGCTGACCGGGGGATTTGTTGTATTTCCACATGATATTCTCCTTGAAAAGTATGAATTAACTGCGGTTTGTAGAGTGGTTGGTACGGGGCGAAATTTAAGTGATGCGCGGCCTTGCCGGAAGTAAAGAAGTTTTACACTCTTGCCGTTTGCGCCAGCGCGCCCGGCAAACTCAGTATGAAGACGATGTTGTCCTGCTGCAGGTCGGCGAGCAGGTCGCCGCCCGCCTCAGTCAGACTCTTGCGCGCCTGATACAGCCCCAGACCTAGGCCGCCGGGGCGACCGCTGGCGAAGGGTTCGAACAGTTTTTCCGGTGGCAGTTGCGCAATTTCTGCGAGGCGGGGTATCTGGATTGTGGCCAGTACTTTGTCCGCCTCACGGGTGATTTTTACAGTAATGCTCCTGTCCGGGTGCGAGCGCAGCAATGTCGCAACATTGGCGAAAAGATTGTCTAGCGTGCGGTCGAGCAGGTCGCGTTGCAGCAGAACGAAGGCATCCTGATCTATGGTGAAGGGTATGCCTGCGTGTTCGGCTGATTGAACGATGGCTTCGCGCAGTGCGATTGCTTGCAACACCGGTGCTCGTGTTGCGTGATTCGTGCAGCTGGCATCGAGGATGTGTCGGGCGCGTGTGGCAGCATGGGGTGCGCCGATGCGCAGGCGCCGGGCGACCTCCAGCAAGGCAGTGTCGTTTTTCGCTTCGGCGACATCCGCAGCCAGCCATTCCACCCATTGTGCGAGGTTGCGCAGATCATGTTGCAGATAAAGCGTCAGCCGCGCCTGCTCGGCCAGTGCCGCAGACAAGACTTGCATCTTGCTGTGGACGGCCGTTTCCAGCAACAGGCGAAACACCCCCGCCAGATTTTCGGAAAACAGCCGTGCTTCGCCTCTATCGGTGCGGGCATAGAGATGAAAGTTGAGCCGTATGTCGTCATTGGCGCTGATCTTGAAGTGGAAAGGGCGGCTGTCATCGGTTGCTGCGCCAAAGGTGCCATGTACTGTTTGACCGAACCAGCGCCCTGAAAAATCCAGTCGTTTGATGCCGCCAACGGTCAGCGCAGGCCAGGCGGCGGCGGGGAGTTGCAAAGGTTCCAGATCGCTTTTCGCCAGTTTTAGCAGCGCGCTCAGCGAACGGCGATGCCGTCTGACCAGCCGCGCCAGATACGCGACCGCAGCCAGCAAAGCCAGACCCACGGCAATGAAGATCAGAGACAGAATGAGATAGGGCGTCATTGTTTAACTATCGTGAATCTCCCCTCGCCCGCTGGCGGGACAAGCAGCGACTTGTCAGCTTGCTGGCTTAGTCGATTGCTTGGTGGTTTCATCAGAGGGGTGGGGGAGAGGGTTATGCGTATTTGCTCCAATACGCCCTCCAACTGTTGCATGACGTCGTTGTTCCAGAAACGCAATACCGTATAACCCTGGCTGCGCAACCACATATCGCGACGCTGGTCGTATTCAAGTTGTTCAGCATGTTGTCCACCATCGATCTCGATAATCAGCCGCCGCTCCATGCAAACAAAATCAGCGATATAGCGCCCCATGGGTTTTTGCCGCTTAAATTTCAAACCCATGAAGCGATGCGCCCTTAGGTGATACCACAGCCGCTGCTCTGCTTCAGTCTGGTGAGTGCGCAGAGTTTTGGCGTTGATTAACGCTTTATAGTCGCTCATCGCCCTCTCCCCACTGACACTCCCTCTCCCCCTACCCCTCTCCCGCGAGCGGGAGAGGGGAGACTGGTACGCACTGCAAAGTGCACGGTGTTTATTGTGCGATCGCATTCTCCATGCAGGGAGAATGCGGTTTTTGTTACGTCCTGTGCAACTGGATGCCGTATTTTTTCAAGTAGTAATACAGGTTCTCGCGCACCAGACCTAGTCGTCGCGCGGCTTCGGTGACATTGCCGTTGGTGTCGGCCAGCGTGCCACGGACAATTTGCTCTTCGACTGCGTCGGCGCTCTCCTTCGGGCCGTTGGCGAGTTTTACCGTGATGTGCAGGCGCGCTTCCCCGGATTCGGACAAGTGCTCTTCATGGTGCAAAAACAGGCTGGCGCGTTTGACGGCGGCTTTGATATCAGCCATCACGGCAGGCTTGCTCAAGAAATCAAATGCGCCACGGCGTACGGCTTCGAACGCGGCGGATTCTTCGTCCTGTCCGGTGATGACGATGATCTTGCAGTGCGGTTCATTGGCCAACAGCCCGTCTATCACAAACAAGCCCTCGCTGATGCGATTCTCAGCCGGTGGCAGACCCAGATCTACCAGCGCCAGCAGAGGGCGGGGAAGGACGGACAAGGCCTCTGAGCGGCTGTGCGCGCAGCTTACGCGATAACCCTCGGCTTTCATGACCCCGGCAAGATAGCTGGCGAGCGCTTCATCATCCTCGACGATCAGCAGCGATATTTCCCGCCGCGCGTTGGCAAAGTTGAGCGCGCTATTCGGATGATATTTTCCGTTCATGGCAGTTTCCCCGCCTGTACCATGCGGTTGAACAGGGTGTATTGGGATAGCCAGATGAGCTGGTCGTCGAATTCACCATTCATTGTTACGGCTTCGGCGGGTGTTGCCTCATGGAAAACAAAGGCTCGGTCTGAGGGAATGGCAACTGGTTGATTGGGATTGGGATTGTGCGCCTCGTCTCCGTTCCTACCACCGTTGATAAAATTCTTACCTAATGAATAAATCACGGCAACTCCATTATTGGTCAACGTTCTCCCCGTAGCACACTCTGCACTGTCAGGCGTTGCATAGGTCAGGCCGGTACTGGTTGAACAAACTCGCAAATCTGGAGCCGGCATAATTCCTGAATTCCAGCGAGTTCTGATACCGTCAGGTGAGGCGGAAAAATAAAAGATATTTGAAGCATCGTTGGCATTGGTGATCGCATAACGGACAGGATTTTTCCATGTGTCGAACAGTTGCCCTTGGGTATTGATCGGGGCGATGCCGAGCGTTACAGCGGGAATGAATCCATCGTATGGTTTCGCGCAACGCCCGTGAGTCTGGAGTGTCGTTGTCTCAGTACAGATTCCAGTGGCACTCGTACAAAAACTTTCCAACCCCCCGGAAGCTGCAGAGGCTGGGCAAGGCAGTCTGACATTAGTGATGGCAAAACCAATCAGGGCTTCGCGAGCTTCATCTAGATTGGTTGTGGTTTCTTCGATACGCCGTTGATCCTGCTGTGCTGAGAGCACGGTCAGTCCGGTGCCGAGCATTAGTGCCATGACGAACATCACGATGGCCATTTCGACGAGGGTAAAGCCATTCTGAGGGTGAGTTTTCATTTTTTATTTAGTCCGCTAAAGGCAACCCGCTGCATTTCCCAGTACTACAGAGAGGTCTTCCTTGATGCAATAAACAATGTCATTGAAAGTGGTGCTGGCCGGGACGGAGGATGCCTGGTAATTTTCGTTACCATTGGCATATTCGGTTATATTTGTGCTATTGCGCCCCTCCAGATACTTGCTGATGTCGTTTTTACTTCGTGCTGAGCCAGAGAGATTTTTACCCGCGAAAATGACCACTGCGGCATAATTTCCGAGATTATTTACATGAACGCAATGGTCGCTGTCGCAAGAAGTGGTGGGGTCACTGTCAGGTTTGTATCTTTGGCTAATGGCATAGAACAGATGTTCTTTCCAGTTGTACCACCAAGGATAGATAGCTGCCCAGTTGTCAGGGTTTGTACAGTTGTTCTCCCAGTGGTGAGTAATTTCGTTGTAGATGCCTTTTGTCAGCAGGTAGTCGCTGGCAATTGTGTTGCCAGTTTTTGCCCTTGAAATATCAACTTGATAAGGCACTCTTCCTGCATAGAGGTTTTTTTGTCGTAATAAGAGGCGGTATTACCATAATCTGTGAGCGTAAGGCGTGTAGGCCAAGGCAGGCTGTGATTGCCACTTAACGCATTTTTATTGCCATAATCCCTGATGCATTCTGCGGTTAGTCGGGTCATGGTGTCGAGTTTGTCCAAGAGAGCGGACTCACGTTTTTTCATCGCGTTCCAGATGTCCTGTTTGGTGATGAAAACCATTTGGTCATTGACGGTCAGGATAATGTTGCCATTTGCATCCCGATCTTGATGTGGCTGAATAAATCTACCTGCGGCAATGTCTGCGTTGTTGATGCTGTGCACGGTGTCATTGTCGAGATAGTTGCTCGTGGTGTAATTTCCGCCACATTGTGGAGCCGTTGTGCCTGAACGATCCTGACCGGCTGCGGCAGTACCAGGTGCGAAGATGACGGCTACCGCCTGATTGTCGGCGGGTGTGAGCAATGTCGTCCCGTCAGAGGCATAAACCTGTAGCTGTCCGTTGGTGTCCCAGTTCATCAGACCGGTTTTGGGATTGTTTTTATAGGTGCCCGAAACTGCATACCAGAGGCATTCGTTATCCCCCCCTCGTCGCGGCGTGAGATTGAGCGTTCTCCAGGGCAGTCTGCCAATAACGCTGACATCTTGATTTTCGCAGGATAGATCGGCAACACCTTCAGCAGGATCATTGGACAAATCTTTTCCATCAACGTCAGGGCAGGGCAGATAGCCGTGCACCTCGCCGGGGTGGGTGTCGCCATAAGTAATGGCACGCCCGATCAGCGCCTCCTTCGCCTGTGCCAGTGCCGCCGCGGTGATTTTGTCGCGTGCGATGTGGACGTTCTGGCTGCTGCGGTTCAGGGCGGTAACAGTCACGGCAGCGGCCGCAGTGACCAGCAGGGTGACGAACACCAGCAGCGCGATTCCCTGTTGTTTTGATAGTTTTTTCACGGTTTCACCCGGACGGCTTTTTCGGGTAGGCGCAACACGCGCTGGCCGGAGAGGATGTCGAGCGATTCACCTACCTTGATCGGTTTTCCTTCGACCATGACGTGATCGCGACCGATGACCAGGGTAGGGATGATGGGGTCCTGCGGCGTTTCGGTAACCGCCCGGCCATTGACCCATGCCACACTCTTGCCCGCGCCGCGCCTGATGATGCCGGTGACGCTGTAAACGGCCGTCTGGGTGATGCCGCTACGCGCAGCGACCAGCGTGGCGCGCTCGGCGTTTGAGTAAAACACCGTGCCGATGGTATAGGCATGCGCACAACGGCCAAACAGCATCAGGCCGATAAAGATGAAACAGATTTTGTTCATGATATTCGTCCTTCCATTCAACTGGCTGGATTCCCGCCTTCGCGGGAATGACGCGCTACCACTTTCCACTCACTACTCACCACTCACCACTTTTTGCTTTCCCGGCAATGAATATAGTTCTACCGTGCAGCGGATTTGCAACCCGGTTATTACTTCGGCTTCGCGCGTTATCTGACAAGTCTCTATCCGGTACGGTGATCGCCAGTCGGTACTCAGCCTGGCGATCAAATCGAGGAATTCGCCATCGTGGATAGCGGACAGTTCCAGCGCCAGATCATGGTGCAGGACGTTGTTCAGGTAGGCGGTCGGCGCATCGGCGGGCACAGGCTGGGAATTGAGCAATTGCGGCGGCGCAAGCGTGTAGCGCAAGGTGGGCGGCAGGCGCGAATCGCGGTAAATTGATTCCAGACGTTGTACCCAGCCATCCCGATCCGGTTCGCCGATCAAGCCCAATCGGGTAAGTTGCTGGTATTTCTGCGCAAGCCGGTTGATGCTATCCAGGTCATAGCTTAGTTTTCTGATGTTTTCGCGTGTGGACAGCAGCTGTTGTTCCGTTTTCAGGATGGTTTGTTCCTTTTCGGTGCGGTAGCGGGCGAGGCCGACGACGGCGGCGAAGGCGATGACTACGGACAAGGCGAATAGAATCAGGGAAACCTTGGCCGGTTTAAGCACGACAGCATAGGCGCTCATGGCGTCTCTCCGGCTGGCGTGGTTTTCCAGGCGACACTCATGCACCAGAGGTTCTCGGTTTTTGGGACGTCCATGCCAAATCCGCCCTTGAGGGTGTTGATCAGCGAAAAAGCGGCGGGATCTTCCATCAGTTGCACACCGTCACTGGACTTGAGTGTGGTGGAAATGCGCTTGAGCAGCTCGATTTGTGCCACCGGTGCCAGCGTTTCATTCTGTAAAATCGTGAATTGCAATTCGGTATGGCGGGCGGGCACACCTGTCGCGTCATTGCTGTCGGCGTCACGGGGTTGGCTGCCGCTGAGCGGCAGATCGATTTTGCGGTCTATCAGCGGCAGTTCTATGACGCTGTGCCCCTGGCAGTAGCGTTCGCCCGCTTCGGGAAAACGGAAGCTCAGGCTCTTGATGCGAACCTGAGGGGAGTCCGCAATGGCGCGAGCGACAAACTGGAAAATGGCTTCCGGTGCAGGGGCGGCTTCCATTTCCAGCGCCGAAAATCGGGTAGCCTGACGCACCAGTGCCGGATCCAGGCCGGAGGTGCTGATGTGACTTTCGATGCGCTGGCTCTCGCTTTCGGCGAGTTGCAGATCGGCGCGCAAGCGATTGTCTTTGCCATGCAGACTTATCAGTGCGCGGAAATCATCCTGTCCGAACAGGATAATGGACAGCAGGCTGGCGGCGATGCCGAGGTGGGCTGCACGGCGGACGTTTTCGGCAAGGTGGCGGGCACGCAGTTGCAGCGGGGCCAGTTGTCCGCGTGGCGAGGAAATGACGTATTCAAACAACGGGTGCAGATAACCGGCCTCGCCGTCAGGAAGCAACGCGTTGGGAACGGGCCGCAGCGTGAGTCCGGCGCGGGTCAGATGATCAGTGACAACGCTGGCATCGCCCAGATACAGGACGGGCGGGGTCGCGCCGTGTTCGAAGATGCGGTGATTTTCAAGATGCTGGCGGGTACGCAGGATTTCATTGGTGTCGCTGTCGTTTTCGACGTTGTTGTCTTCGTGGTAGCGATGTATGCAACGCGTGAGTACCGGAACGCCCTCCTTGATGACCAGTATGCGCAGGTAATGCACGCTGGGCATGACCAATATGACGTCGCGGATGGACAGGCGTTTGGCCATCAGGGTGAGCAGCATGGACATGCCCCAGACGCCTGCGACTGGCATGTCCAGTTTGTCCAGTTTGCTGGTAACCGCTTCCGCAGTGGTCAATCCGGTGAGCACGGCTATGCCGGGTTTGAACAGGTTGCCGGAGATCAGCGGTGCGGCGCGGTATGAACTGCGCGGGAAGGCGTTGACCAGATGCCGCTCGAGAAAATTGCTGCGGTCGCGCCCGTACAGCAACGGCAGCTTGAACGCTTCCAGCGTTTCCTCGGGTAGATTGGCGATGACCCAGAGTTTGTCCTTGCGTTCAGGCTGGTCTATGCGTTGCCATATTCTGTTGACGCGTCTGAAATAGCGCGCGCCGGAAGAATTGATGAACAGGACGGTTTTCATGTCAGTTTCAACTTGGCTATGGTGTCGTAAATGGGCCCCAACACCGCCATCATGATCCAGCCCAGTATGAGTCCGAGCACGATGGTGAGGGTGGGTTCGATAAGGGCTTGCACGCGGCTGATCGAGTCATTTATATCGCGGTTGTAGAAGTAGGAGATGTTTCTCAGCGAACCGGCCAGATCGCCCGTTTCCTCGCCTACTTTGATCATGCGAATGACCAGCGGGGGAAACAGACGTTGGGCGGAAAATCCGCGGCTGATGGGCGCGCCGTTGGCAATGTCGGTGCGCGCGCGCTCCAGCGCTTCCTGCACGATGATGTTGCCGGAGATGTTGTGACAATAGACCAGTCCGTCCAGCACCGGTATGCCGGTGCGATAGGTCAGTCCCAGGGTGTCGCTGATGCGCGCCAGTATGATTTTCTTGATGATGGTGCCGACATAAGGAAGACGCAATTGGGCAGCATGCATCATGCGTCTGAAGCGGAAATTGGCCTTTGCCAGTAATAAGGCTGACAGCAGCAGGGCGAACGGGGCGGGGACAATGATCCACCAGTATTCGACAAAGGCATCCGATACCCAGATCAGCAGCCTGGTTTGTATCGGGATTTCGCCACCCATGTTGGCGACAAAGCCGATGATTTGCGGCACCAGATAGGTCATCAGAAAGACTACGACCGAGCCCACCACGAGGGTCACGAAAGCCGGGTACAGCAGCAGTTGCTGAGTCTTGGAGGCGAGCTCATCCTGCCATTTCAGGGAGGCGACGATTTCCTGCAATACGTAAGGCAGTTGTCCGGTCGCCTCTCCCGCCTGCACTAGGTTGACCACCAGTTCCGGAAAAATGCCGGGATTGGCGGCGAAGGATTCTGACAGGGTAGAGCCGGAATCGATTTTTTCATACAGATTGGCGCACAGGCTTTTAATCTTGGGTGTTTCCGAGGTTTCGCGCAAATCGGACAGGATGGCTTGAATCGGTACGCCCGCACGCAGCAGCATTTCCAGTTGAAACAGAAATTGAATCAGGTCGCGCCGCGCGAGTTTGTGGACGGTATGCGCACGGTCTTTTACCGGGCTCGCCTTGATCAGATCCAGACCGTTTTTCCTGAGCTGCGCCTCCAGATCAAATTCGTTGAGGGCGTCAGTTTCCCCTTTGGAAACATGGCCTCCGGCATCGACGGCACGGTAGCGGTAGAGTGCCATTATTCGCTCATCCGTTCGCTGAAATCGACGACGCGACGCACTTCGTGCAGCGAAGTGAGCCCTTCGCATACGCGCCGGACGCCATCTTCGGCCAGGGGAACGAACTGCTGCGTCAGCGCATAGTCGGTCAAGTCCTTTAAACCGGCGCGACGTGTGACCAGCTCGATCAGGCTGCGGTCAAAGCGCAGGATTTCCATGATGGCCAGTCGGCCTTTGTAGCCTTGAAAGTCACAGTCATGACAGCCAGTCGGACGAAAAAGGGTGATTTCCGTTTTCGGACTGATGCCCAGCAGGGTGCACTCGCTGTCATCCGGTGTGTAGCCGGATTTGCAGAGCGGGCAAAGTTTGCGCACTAGTCGCTGGGCGATGATGCCGATCAGGTTGGAGGCAAACATGTCGTCTATGATGCCCAGATCGTGGAGCCGGGAAATAGAACCGAGCGCGGAGTTGGTGTGCAGGGTAGAAAAAACCTGGTGTCCGGTCATCGCGGCGCGCAGGGCCATTTCAGCCGTGTCGTGGTCGCGGATTTCGCCCACCAGAATGATGTCCGGATCCTGGCGCATCAGCGAGCGTATGCCGTTGGAAAAGTCCAGCTTGACGGTCTCGGAAATGGAGGTCTGCCGGGTGAGTGCCAGCGGATACTCCACCGGGTCTTCCAGCGTCATGATGTTTACGTCATCGTGATTCAGATGGTTGAGTATCGAATACAGGGTGGTGGTTTTTCCGGAACCGGTAGGCCCGGTGACCAGC
>JAURZN010000036.1 GCA_030653355.1 Gallionella sp.
CTGGTAGCTCAGTCGGTAGAGCAGAGGATTGAAAATCCTTGTGTCGGTGGTTCGATTCCGCCCCGGGCCACCAAATTATATTGAAAAGGCTTGCCGAAATAGGTGAGCCTTTTTGCATTGTGGTGAAATGAAATGATCCAGACTTCCGAAGAAATCCGTAGCAGTGATGTCCCGCAGGGGCCAGAGGGTGTCGTGCGTGAGGTGAAACGCCGTCGTACCTTTGCGATCATCTCGCACCCGGACGCGGGTAAGACTACGCTGACCGAAAAGCTGCTGCTGTTCGGTGGTGCGATTCAGATGGCGGGAACGGTGAAGGCACGCAAGAGTGGACGTCATGCGACCTCCGACTGGCTGGAAATCGAGAAGCAGCGCGGCATCTCCGTCGCCAGTTCGGTGATGCAGTTCACTTTCGACGATTGCGTGATCAATCTGCTCGATACCCCCGGTCATCAGGATTTCTCTGAGGATACCTATCGCGTGCTGACCGCCGTGGATGCGGCGGTGATGGTGGTGGATGCCGCCAAGGGCGTGGAAGAACAGACCATCAAGCTGCTGGAAGTGTGCCGTTTGCGCAATACGCCCATCATTACCTTCATCAACAAGATGGATCGCGAAGTGCGCGAACCGCTGGAAGTGCTGGACGAGATTGAGTCGGTGCTGAAAATCGCTTGTGCGCCGGTCACCTGGCCTATCGGCATGGGCAAGCGCTTTCAGGGTGTGTATCACCTGCTCAATGACGAGGTGTTGCGTTTTCTGCCGGGTGAAGCCAAGTCCGGGCAGGAAGTCGAAACGCTGAAGGGGGCGCAGATAGACCAGCTCAGCAAGGTTTGCCAGAGCGAGATGCAGACCATGCGCGACGAGACCGAACTGATACTGGTTGCGGGCGCGTCGTTCGATCTGCAGGCCTTCCTCAAAGGCCAGCAAACGCCGGTGTTCTTCGGTTCGGGCGTGAACAATTTCGGTGTGCGTGAAATATTGCGCGCGCTGGTGGACTGGGCGCCCGCGCCCCTGCCGCGCGAAACCGATGTGCGCATGGTGCTGCCCACTGAGCCTGCCTTCACCGGCTTCGTGTTCAAGATTCAGGCCAACATGGACCCCAATCATCGCGACCGCATCGCCTTCATGCGCGTGTGCTCGGGGCGTTACAGTTCAGGGATGAAGGTAAAACACCGTCGCACCGGCAAGGAAATGAAGCTGGCGAATGCGGTGACCTTCATGGCCAATGAGCGCACGCGCATGGATGAAGCCTATGCGGGTGACATCATCGGGGTGCACAATCACGGCCAGTTGCAGATCGGTGACGTGCTGACCGAGGGCGAGGCGCTTACCTTTAAAGGCATCCCGTATTTCGCGCCGGAACTGTTCAGTCGTGCGCGGCTGCGTGACCCGATGAAGGCCAAGCAGCTGGAAAAAGGCTTGCGTCAGCTCGGCGAAGAGGGCGCGGTGCAGGTGTTCTCGCCGCTGGTGGATAACAATCCGCTGATAGGCGCGGTTGGTCAGCTACAGTTTGAGGTGGTGGAGCATAGGCTGAAAGCAGAATACGGCGTGGACGCGGTATTCGAACGCGCCGGCATACAGACGGCGCGCTGGGTCACATGCCCGGATGCGGCGCATCTCGCCGAATTCGTCAAGGCCAACCAGAGCCGTCTGGCGAAAGACGTGGACGGCAATTACGCCTATCTCGCCGATTCGGGCGTGAATCTGCGTCTGGCACAGGAACGCTGGCCGAAAGTGCAGTTCTACGCGACGCGTGAACACGGGCAGCAGCTAAGCTGAGGATATGCCGTAACTGAATGGCCTTGCTGAAAGATTAACGGCTGCACGCAGCGGGTGCAGGCCGTTATGCTGAAATTGTCGTCTCATTCATGAGGTAATGTGCGCGACCGTCTTTCCAGCCAGTAATCTATCGACCATGCGCCGCGACTGATTAGCAACAGCACAGCCAGCAACATTCCCCAGTACAGATGCTGATTGATTCCCGCCTCACTCAACTCCGGATAGTAGGAAATGACCGCGACCAGGTTGAGGATGAACAGCCCCGCCGCTGCAAAGCGTCCGAACAGGCCCGCTGCCAATAATACCGGCAGTCCCAGTTCGGCACCCGTTGCCAGATAGGCTGCAAAATCCGGATTGAGCAGGGGGACGCGATAGACATCGCTGAACAGGTACAGCGTGCTGTCCCAGTTTTGAATCTTGCTCAGGCCTGATTTGAAGAAGACATTCGCGAGAAACAGCCTCAAGCCAAAATCAAGCACAGGTGCCAGATATTCAAGGCGGTGTGCCGCGCTGTAGTAAAGCCGGATAAAACGCAGATTCATGCCATCGCTCCGGATTTAAAGCCCGCCAGGACGTTTTGTGCGAGCAGATTCAGCAGCGCCGCTTGCAAATCGAAACCGGGCAGTTGCTTGAGTGCGGACTCGGTCGCCGTGCCCAGCGGATTTCCGGCTTGTATGTTTTGCAACCAGTCGGCATCCGCCCCGGATAATTCACTGACCTGCACGACATCATCCCTGCGGCTCACCAGCGCGATGCTGCCCCCGTCATCAAGGCTGATGTGAAAGTCGCCGTCGTTACCTGGCTGATGTGCCTGCCAGATAGCGACGATCGGATAGCGTGAACGTAACACCTGACAAGCCGGATGGATGAGTAAAATCAGCTCCGGATAGTGTTCGGGTGCTATGTCGGCCAGCGTGTCGAAGGCGAGTGTGTCCGCATCTGTTGCGAAATAAGCAAGATGGCAAGCCCACTCCAGCGCCGCCACGTCCGGCAGATAAATCAGCCCTTGCGCAGGCACGAATGACGATAAAAAATCAGCCAACTCCGCGCCATAGTGATGCAGATTTCCGCTATACGAGTGGTGGAGTTCGATAAATTTTCTCGCCAGAAAGTGGAAAAAATCATCGCCGACCAGTTGCTGGATGACCGGGTAGGCGCCCGCTAGGGCATCCTGTAAATTGCCGCGATAATTGTTGCGATAGACTGCTAGCGCGGTTTCGGCGGAATAATTCGGGTAGCGCATGTCGAGCTGTGATGGCATCTCGCCGCCCTGCACAATGGCGCGTGCAAGCTGGCTAAGATCGCCGTTCAATTCACCCATGACAGGCCTCCATGTATTGCCGCGCTTTGGTGGCCTCGCCCATCAACACGGAGAGTGGCGGAATATCACTATCCCATTCGATCAAAGTGGGGCGCGGCCCGATCTGTTGCAATACGTATTCGTAGAGTGCCCAAACTTCGGGATAGACCGGGAAGTTATGCGTATCCACTAAACAACCGTCTCTTACGCTGTAACCGGCCAGGTGATATTCCTTGACCGCCTCAGCCGGTATCGCCTGGATGAAGGCTTTGGCATCCACGCCGAGATTGCGTGCATTGACATACAGGTTCTCCACATCGAACAGAATGCCGCAGCCGGTGCGGCGCGTGAGTTCAGCGAGAAATTCACCCTCGGTCATTTCGCTGTGTGTGAAGGATAAATAGCTGGAAAGATTTTCCACCAGTAACGGGCGGCCCAACTTCTCTTGCACCTGTTCAACTCGGCGCGCCACATGGGTCAGCGACTCGCGGGTATATGGGAAAGGCAGCAAATCGTTAATCGTTATGCAATCAGCCGAATTCCAGCACAGGTGTTCGGACACGGCGGCAGGCTGGATAATTTCGCACAGATGATGCAGCGCGGATAGATGTTGTGTATCGAGCGGACTGTCAGAGGCCAGCCCCATACCTACGCCGTGCAGACTGACCGCATAGTGCTCGCGTACCTTGAGCAGGGTGTGCAAGGCGGCACCGCCGCCATAAAAATTTTCGTTATGCACTTCCACCCAGCCGAGCGCGGGCAGCGTTTCAAGCACCTCGGCATAATGAGGCGCCCGCAAGCCAATACCTGCTGAACACGGCAATATATTGCTTGCGGGGCGGTTCATTACATCGCCTTTTTCATCATCATGTCGCCGCCTTCGGTCAGCATGCCGTTGGCTATCTTGTTGCAAGTCCCCTTGGGT
>JAURZN010000042.1 GCA_030653355.1 Gallionella sp.
ATTCGTGATAATGATGCCGACATTCGGGCGGTAGCCGTCTCGGTCTATCATTTTCCACTCTACCAGCTTAATTTCAATTGTCGGATTCTTTCACATTTCGCCTTTATTGAAAAGCGAATATACGGCATATCCTCAATCACACACGAACGTAAAGTACTAATCACCGCCACGAACCCTGATTAAAGACCCGGACGAGGGCGAGCGTTATATGCACATTCCCTGTAAAATCGCAGTTTCACAATACTTTTCACACCGGACATCATGCGCGTTTCACAATTTTTCATCTCCACCCTCAAAGAAGCACCTTCGGAAGCCGAACTTCCCAGCCACATCCTGATGATGCGCGCCGGCTACATCAAAAAGCTCGCCAGCGGCTTGTACACATGGATGCCATTGGGCTTGCGCGCCCTGCGCAAGGTGGAAGCCATCGTGCGCGAAGAGATGAATGCCAGCGGCGCAATCGAATTGCTGATGCCTGCCGTGCAACCCGCCGAACTCTGGGATGAAACCGGGCGCTGGGAAGTGTTCGGCCCGCAGATGCTGAAAATCAAGGACAGACACAATAATCAAGTCTGTTTCGGCCCCACCCACGAGGAAGTGATTACCGACATCGCGCGGCGCGAAATCCGCAGCTACCGCCAGTTACCGGTCAATTTTTACCAGATTCAGACCAAATTCCGCGATGAAGTGCGTCCACGCTTCGGCGTGATGCGCGCGCGCGAATTCCTGATGAAGGACGCCTATTCTTTTCACGCGGATTTTGCCAGTCTGGAACAGACTTACCGCGTCATGTATGAAACCTACAGCCGTATTTTCACCCGCCTGGGGCTGAAGTTCCGCGCCGTGGCCGCCGACACCGGCGCCATCGGCGGCAGTGGCTCGCACGAATTTCACGTACTGGCTGATTCCGGCGAAGACGCGCTGGCCTATTGCCCGAGCTCGGATTATGCCGCCAACGTGGAACTGGCCGCAGCCATCACCCCCGTCACGACACGCCCTTCGCCCGCCGAAGAAATCCGCAACGTAGAAACGCCCAAACAGACCACCTGCGAACAAGTGGCCCAATTACTGGACATTCCACTGCAACGTACCGTCAAGCTATTGGCGCTGATGGCGGAAGATAAGCTGCACATACTGTTGCTGCGCGGCGACCACAGCCTGAATGAAATCAAGGCCGCCAAACTGCCCGGACTGACCGATTTCCGCTTTGCCAGAGAAGATGAAATTCGCAGCTTTTTCGGTTGCCCGCCCGGCTTCCTAGGCCCTGTCGGTCTGGACAGAACGGCGGTGCGCGTGATTGCCGATCAGGCCGTAGCGGTCATGAGCGATTTTGTCGCGGGTGCGAACGTGGCCAAATTCCACACCGCCGGCATCAACTGGGCGCGCGACCTGCCTGAACCCGACCTGGTAGCCGATATCCGCAACGTGGTCAGCGGCGACATTTCACCGGATGGCAACGGCACGCTGGAAATCTGCAGGGGCATCGAAGTCGGTCACATCTTCCAGCTGCGTACCAAATATGCCGAAAGCATGAAAGCCACGTTTCTGGATGCGCAGGGCAAAGCGCAAATTCTGGAAATGGGCTGTTACGGCATAGGCGTATCGCGCATCGTCGCCGCCGCGATAGAGCAGAATTTCGATGAGCGCGGCATAGCTCTCCCGAGCGCCATAGCCCCCTTTCAGGTCGCGCTCGTGCCTATCGGCATGTACAAGAGCGAAACCGTACGCAATGCGGTGGAACAACTGTATGCCGAACTGAAAGCCGCCGGCATCGAAGTCCTGCTGGATGACCGCGACGAGCGTCCCGGCGTGATGTTTGCGGACATGGAACTGATCGGCATCCCGCATCGCATCGTGGTCGGCGAGCGCGGCCTGAAGGAGGGCATGCTGGAATATCAGGGACGACGCGATGCTGCCGCACTAGCCATCCCCTTGCAAAACGTGCTGGAGTTCGTACAATCCAAAATATGAAAACAAAACAGACAGGACTGAGACCGCAGGGGTCTTCGCCTAAAGACATAGTCGCGCTTTGCGCTCGTTGTTTTGAGCGAAGTACTGAGGAACGAGGAGCGAGTAAAACCGGCTCTTCGCTTCGCGCTGCGCGATCTTCAGTACTCAGCACTCAGCACTCAGCACTTGCCTGCTCGTTCCTTTTTTCCCTGATGTCGCTGTTCGCCGCCCATGCCTTTGCCGGTGCGCAGACCTATACGCCGCTATCCGCCAGCGTGCGTGCGGTATTACAGCACAGCGTATCGGATCAGGCCGCACCCAAACGCGCCTTCGCCACTCAATATGAAGCAGACTTATGGCTGAACGAAATGTCGCGTCGTCTGGAAAAACGTCTGCCCGACAAGCGCTATCGCATGGATTTCCTCAACTCCGTGCATTATGAAGCCAGCCGGGCCGGGCTGGATCCGCAACTAGTATTGGGTTTGATCGAGGTGGAGAGCGGCTTCAAGAAGTACGCCGTTTCTTCAGCAGGCGCGCGCGGCTACATGCAGGTGATGCCATTCTGGGTGCGCGAAATCGGCACAACGGACCAGAATCTGTTTCACCTGCGTATCAATCTGCGCTACGGCTGCACGATACTGCGACACTATCTGGATATCGAAAAAGGCGATCTGTATCGCGCGCTGGGGCGTTACAACGGCAGTCTGGGTCGCCCCGAGTACCCGAATCTGGTACGTGCC
Source organism: Gallionella sp. (assembly GCA_030653355.1). Classification (GTDB taxonomy): domain Bacteria; phylum Pseudomonadota; class Gammaproteobacteria; order Burkholderiales; family Gallionellaceae; genus Gallionella. Next base: position 2,691 of record JAURZN010000042.1, read on the forward strand.
GCCTGGCATAACCACTGGGCCTTGCCACAGCGCACCGTCAGCAGCCACTACACACCCGCCAGTTAAGGCTGCTTTTCCGTACCACCACACCGCCAGTTGTTCAGCCGCAATGCTGGCGGCAATCCTGTGTGCATGAGCTTTTTCTGAACGCTGCTATTAATGCCCGTGTTTTTCAGGTTCAGCAGAGCCCGACTCCGCCTTGCCCGTGCCATGCTCTGCGGCATGACTGAAATACAGTGCCAGCGCGATCAGCGTGATGCTGGCGCCCAGATAAACCAGATCCAGCGGCGTCTCCAGCTTCATGCGCAACGCCTCCTTAAACAGCGTGACGATCAAAATCATCAGAATCACCTTGGCCAATCGGCTTTTCAGATCATCCAGATTATTGATTACCAGAATATTGCCCGAGGCCTTATTGCCATGCGCCTGATCGATATCGCTGATGAATAATTCATACAGACCGAGTGAAAAAATCAGCATCACCGTCGCCAGCAGATAGCCGTCCACTACCTCCACGATGTGTGAAACCGTGTTGTCATGCAGCGCCTTGCGCGCCTCGTCCGTCAGACTGGCATCGGCGTAATGCAGCGCATGCTGGACCAGAAAATACACATCCACGGTAGCCATGTAAAAAATCAGAAAACCCGCCAGCAGACTACCGATCACGGCAGCCAGAATGACAAATCGGCTATTCCACAATGCCCCTTCAAACAGCTTCTCAACAAGTTTCATTTTAGATTCAGGTCAGTTAAAAACGACGCGTATTAAAACGCAAATAACCCCATCGGGCAAGCGTTTGGGCTGAACTTGTTCGTATGAACGATTGACAGCCTGTAAACGCGAGGCATACGATTGCAATCATGTCCTCACTCTATCTGGATCATTTCGGCCTCGACTCTGCGCCGTTTTCAATCACGCCCGACCCCGGATTTTTCTTTGAGGGAGGCGACCGGGGCGCGTTCATCGCCGGACTCCTGCACGCTGCCCTGCAAGCCGAGGGCATCGTGCTGGTGATAGGCGAAGTGGGCAGTGGCAAGACGCTGATGACCCGCTTGCTGCTCGCGCGTCTGCCCGAGCAGGTCGATACCGTCTATTTGCCCAACCCTGCTTTTTCGCGTGATGAAATCATGCAGGTCATCGCCAGAGACTTGGGCATTTCCTCAGTCAGTCCGGGCGCGAGCCTGGAAGCGCTCCAACAGGAGCTGATTGCCCGCCATGCGCAAGGCAGGCAGGTTGTCGTATTGATAGACGAGGCGCACGCCATGCCCGCCGATTCCATAGAGGAAGTCAGGCGACTCTCCAATTTGGAGACAGACGACCGCAAACTGGTTCAGCTGATTCTTTGCGGCCAGCCGGAGCTGGACACGCTGCTGTCCAAACCCACTCTACGCCAGGTGCGTGACCGCGTCGTGTACCGGCTCATGCTGGGCAACTTATCACCCAAAGAATCCAGCGAGTATCTGGCTCACCGGCTCAGCATCGCCGGATGGCGCGGTGGCCGGCTTTTCTCAACCTTGGGCGAGCGACTGTTGCTACTGGATGCAGGAGGACGCGCACGACGCCTCAACCTGATCGCCGACAAGGCGCTGCTGGCCGCATTCGCAACGGGCAGCAAACAAGTCTCCGCCCGCCATGTGTGGCTCGCGATACAAGATGCCGGTGCCAACTTCTCCTCCCCCTGCAAGCCAGCAAAGTATAAGCAGGCAGCCGCCTTCATCATCGCCCTGTTTGTTGCCGTGACTCTCTGGCTGGCTGTTAAAGCCTGAGCGCACTCCCCTGCGCCACTTTTTTCCGGCACTTCCTATTTCCCTACCCCGGCTTCATTCTTTCCTATCTATCTAATTACATAGGTATTTTGGCCTATTGACCGCATACCTTGAAACTGAAAGACTGCGCCTAGTTCTGGTGGCCGGAAATGGTGTGGGTCTATCCCGCATCAGCTCAGCCAGATAGATTAATCGGAACAACCGGGGGTAACCGAATTATGCAAGAGTCACAATTTGTGTATTTATTAATGACATTGGCCATAGGACAATCACCCGACGTGCAGCTACGCCCCGCGACACCACAGATTTCTCACGAGCAACTAGGCGCACCGCTCAAACGAGCGACCTCTGCATCGCCCGGCAAGCATTTACAGCCCTGCGTAGCACCTGTGCCAAAAACTACACGAAGCCCCATGTCCGCCCATTTTCCTGCATTACAGCATTGCACCGATTAGCCGCCGTCACGTCGCAGAACCGGCAACACACTTGAGAGGAACTGGCAATGCACTCTGGTCTTGATAACGAAAAACGAACAGGCGTGAGACGCTTATTCGGTCTGTTCGCCGTACTCTGTGTCTCACTCAGCGCATGCACCCATCTCCCCAAGGCGATTGCCCCATCCGATCAGCACATCAATCTACCCCAATCAACCACCCCCGGCATCATCCCGCCGAT
>JAURZN010000046.1 GCA_030653355.1 Gallionella sp.
TTCGGCGCCGTTTGCACCGTATGTGCCGCTGATCGCAACCAGCCTTTGCCCGTCCAGGCACAGTTTGTCATTTGCGTCGTAGTTAACGCCGGATTTGATGGCGTCCTGAATAAGCGATTTGGGACAACGGGTGATTGCCGAGAGACCGGACAGATTCCAGCCTATTCCCAGCAACCCGTTGCCTCCCTGACTGTTGTAAGACAGCGCCAGACTCGGCGCCATACCGGCCGTGCCCGGCGGCACTGAAATCGGTACGCTGTAGCTAGCAGCACCTGAAGGGCCGACATCAAACTGACCGGGGGTAAAAAATGCCGCTCGTGCCGGGGTGACACCCAGCAGGCAGATTATTGAGAATGCCTTCAGGATACGAGCCATGCCTGCTTTGGCTGCAGGCAACCGTTTCACTTCGCCAATGGTGCAGCTCATTGTTCGCCCAGACGCGCATACCACTACAGAACTCTGCACCATAATCTCCCCCCGGCACGGATTAACCGCTAATTTTAAATATTTAAGTTTTTTGGCAGAATTCCAGCGCATGCAGCCAGCCCCCGCCGCTTCACCACTGCTGTTGCTCGGGCAAGACTATAAACCCGCTATTACCGCAAAATATGATGATACCATCTACGTATAGACTTTCGCTCTGAAATCATGTGGCCGCCAGAAAAGTACCCAGCCAAACTATTCAGCAACTGAGCAACTGCACGACAAAACAAACCGAACCGGATTCTGAGGATCGTTTTGTTGTACCTGGTGACTGACCAGATTTACTGCGCTGAAGAACGAAGTATCTGCGCCGAGCCTGCGAACGTAGTCCTGCATGGCACTCCAGTCTTTAGCTTCGCCATTCAACGTAATTTCACAACCCTTCACATCGGGCACAACAGAAAGCAGGACGACCTCTTCATTCATGCTCAATTCCAGTACCCTGAACAGCGCATCCCAGGGGAATGCCAGCTGATAGATTACAGCAGCAGCGCGCTCAAGCTTCTGACTCATTTCTTTTGCATTCGTATCATTATGGACGGATCGCTGATGGTCTTGTTGCTGTATCAACATCGTCTGGATGCGTTGTTGCTCTGCTTTCATTTTGTTGTACTGGATCAGCAGACTGACGCCAAGCAGCACACTGAGAACCAGCAATATCCAGCCCACGGCTCTGTTGCGCCGGGCTTGTCCATCGTGAAAGTTGAGCGTAATTCGCTTCATGTGCCACCCGCCACGATATCGAAGCTGGCATCTACAACCGATATCACGCCATTCCTGTCAAGGGGTTGCAGGATATGGACGGCCATTTTGCCATCGCAACGCAGCTTCAAATCCGGCCTGCCTGCGACATGAAGATAGACGGGGGCTGCTTCCGGGTTCAGTCCAGAGGTCAACGCCTCGCGTTGCAGCAGTATGGGTAACAACTCCTCCAACTGGCCGTTCAACGGAATACGGGATACGCTGAAAAGTTGTCCATTATTGAATGCAGCCACAACCATCAGCCCCGTTTCAACCACCGCGAATAGTCCGCCAGACGCCTGTAGCTGTCCGCAAAAACCATTGAACGCCGATACAAAATATGGCGTGATGGCATTCAATCGCAGGGCGCTGCTATTCAGAAGCGTTGTGATTTTATCCAGCAGCAAGGTGTCCACTGCAGCAATCAGAGTCGCCTCGCCATAGCCGCCCTGCCCGATTTCAAGCGTCCACTGCCCGGACAGTTCGCCGTAAATATCCTCGAACATAATCTGCGCCAGTATCCGCTGCTCATCACGGCGTGTAACATCAGACGAAAAAGGCATCACCGCAAAGCGTACAAAGTGACTGGACAGGATCACGGTTACATCGGTTTTACCCATCTCATTGCTATCACGGCTGCTGAGCCAATATGCAAACGCGTCCAGTGCCGGTTGCCAGCCTGGCAAGTCCGACGCGGGCACGCAGGGCAATATCGCCTGCAGGAAGACCTTGGGGCGCAAACCTCTGCCCAGTCCAAGGATAATCACTTGGTCCGGGCAGAGCACGACGCGCAGCTGATTACGCCACAAAGGTGACACGATTGATCTCCTGTAAAGTGGTTTCACCCTTGCGTACCATTTCCAGCGCGGCTTCGCGCAGATAGCGGGTACCGTTCTTACGGGCCGCATCCTTGATGCGCCGGATCGGTTCGCGTGCCACGATCAGTTCGCGTATTTCATCGTTCATCTGCAAAATTTCGGCAATGGCCTTGCGCCCCTTGTAACCTGTGCCTCTGCAATGACCGCAACCGAGGCCCTGCACGAAGCGGTAGTTTTTGACTTCTTCAGGGGCAATTCCAGAGTCATTCAGCAACCGCTCATCCGGCTGATATTCGCGTGCGCATTGCGGACAGACCATACGCAGCAGCCGCTGAGCCAGTATGCCGTTCAAGGCTGAAACAAAGCTATAGGGATCAACCCCCATATGCATGAATCGCCCCAGCACGTCGAATACGTTGTTGGCATGCACGGTGGTAAACACCAGATGTCCGGTCAGAGCCGATTGCACTGCGATTTGCGCAGTTTCTTCATCGCGAATTTCACCGACTAATATCTTGTCCGGATCGTGACGCAAAATGGCGCGCAAACCTTTTGCAAAAGTGAGGCCTTTCTTTTCGTTCACGGGAATTTGCAATACGCCCGGAAGCTGGTATTCGACCGGGTCTTCGATAGTGATGATGTTGTCCTGCCCATCGTTGATTTCTGAAATCGCCGCATAAAGGGTGGTGGTCTTGCCGCTGCCGGTAGGGCCGGTCACCAGCACCATTCCATAAGGTTCGCTGGACAGCCGCCGCATGATTTGCAGCGAGTCGGCATCGAATCCCAGATAATCGAGGCGCAACCCCTGAAGCTGATCGGTCAGGGTTTGTTTATCGAGAATACGCAATACCGCACCTTCTCCCAGGATGCTCGGTATGATCGAGACGCGGATGTCGATCTCACGCCCCTTGATCTGAATCTTGAAGCGTCCGTCCTGAGGGATACGCTTTTCAGCGATGTCGAGCTCGGCCAGCACCTTGACGCGCGAAATCACTTGTTCTGCAGTTTCACTGCCCGATACCGAGCCCGCAGAAATCAATACACCGTCGATACGGTATTTGATCGCCATGCCACCGGCATAACACTTAAGATGAATATCACTCGCTTCACTCTTGAGCGCATCGTAAAGGGTGGAGTTGACCAGTTTCACCACCGGACTGGTGTCTTCCGCTATGGACTTGAGCGACAGCCCTTCCTGCTCCCATAATTTTTCCGGTGAATCTTCCCCGCGGCTGAGCACCTGATCGATGGCGTGCAGCGACTCTTCCTGCAAGGCCAGATAAGCCGTGATATCGGAAGCCGCTGCCAGACACCAGATTGCCGATGCGGGAATATATTCCTGCAACCATGCAATCAGTGCAGCATCAAAAGGGTCGGCAATTACTACAAATTGCCCGCCCTTGGCGTCGTGCACAATCACCGCGCCGCGCCGCATCGCATCTGCAAATGACAGCACATCAAACACCGGAACATATTCACGCAGAGAACTCATATCCAGCACCGGGTAGTGCAGGGTCTTTGCCAGCCGGATTGTGACCTGCTGAGACTGCTCCGCCAGTTTCTCATGCAAGATGTCCAGCATACTCCGCCCGGCGGTGCGACTTTCCGCCTGACACTGTGCGATCAAGTCCGCAGGGATATGGGGGATTTCAGCCATGTCGATAGCATCACTCAGCCGCATCACTGGATACTTTCCGCAAGTTCGAATACCGGCATGTACATCAGCAATACGATGCCGCCGATCACGAAGCCGATGAACAGCATCAGCATTGGTTCGAACAACCGGGTAAACCATTCGACCCAGCGGGCGATTTCCTCGTCGCAGAATCCGGCAATTTTATCCATCATCTCGCCCAGATTGCCGGAGCGTTCGCCGACACGCAGCATCCGGTAGGCGACTTCGGTGGTAAGCTGGCATTGCAACATGGATTCGGAAATAGACTGGCCTTCGCTGATGCGCTGCCGGGCGGCACTGAGGTTAGCGCGCATCGAAGGCTGCGACAGCAGGCCTGCAACCATATCCAGCGCGGCAACCAGCGGAATGCCGCCTTTGAGCAACATGCCCAGTGTGCGATACAGGCGCGCGAGTTGATATAAGTGCAGTCGCATACCAATCGAGGGGATTTGCCAGGCTTTGCGTTGCAGCCAGTCGCGTACACCGCTGCGGGTGAGCGCGTAACCTGTACCGATCAGCAGCAGAATCAGGCTGATGGTGATGCTCCAGCTGTAGGCTTCGAAGAATTGCCCCCAGGCCATCAGCACACGAGAGAGCAGAGGCAGGTCGCTCCCCATATCTTCGTAGACTTTGCTGAAGCGAGGCACAACGTACACCATCAGAAACAGGATGACCAGGCTGCCGACTAACATCAGCAACACGGGATAGATTGCGGCACTGACTACTTTCTTGCGAACCGCATCAAGTTGTCCGTGATAGGCGAGATAGCGGCTTAACGCCTGCTGCAATTCACCGGTGTGTTCGCTGGCTCGGATGGTCGCGACATAAAGCGAGGGAAAGACATCGGCGTATTCCTGCATCGCCTGTGACAGCGGACGGCCTTCGTTCAGTAGTCGGTTCAGTCCGGCATACACTTCCCTAGCCTGGGGCTGTTGTTCTTTTGCGGCCAGCGTTTCGATGGCTTCGAGCAGCGGCAGACCGGCTTCGAGCAGGGAATACAGTTCCTGGCTGAACAAGGCGAGCGGAAAACGGTAACGCCGGGTGAGGCCGGGCAACAGGCGCAGCACTTTGGAGGAGATGATTTTATAGCCTTCGGCTTCGGCGCGGCGCAAGGCATCGTGGAGGTTTGCGGCATCGTAGTGCAGCAAAACAGTGCCTTGCGGGGCTTTATAGGCTTTGATCTCGAAATTCATGAGCGCAGGTCAACCCGCATTACCAGTTGCCGATGTCCGCTGCTTCTTCGCTGCCGCCCGGCTGGCCGTCCTTGCCGTAGGAAAACAGGTCGTATTCACCGTGTTCGCCGGGCAGTTTATACAGGTAGGGGTTACCCCAGGGGTCGAGGGGAACGGCTTTGACCAGATAGGGGCCCGCCCATTTGGCTTCATTGGACGGGCGCGCCATCAACGAGGCCAATCCCTGTTCGCTGCTGGGGTAGTGACCGGTATCCAGACGGTACTGGTCGAGCGCCTTGCCGAAGGAGTCTATCTGTGCGCGGGCGGTCTTGATTTCGGATTTGCCGATCTGCGCGAAGTAGCGCGGGCCGACGTAACCAGCCAGCAAGCCGATAATGACCATCACTACCAGCAGTTCGAGCAGCGTGAAGCCGGATTGTTTTGGATTAAGATGGGACATTGGGCGTGATGAATGAAAAAAATGAGCGGATGAATAATAATTTATTTCCTGACCGATTCGGTATATATTTTTTAACCTGTTAATTAATAACGATATTTAATTTTAACGAACAGCGAAGGGTTGCAGCCGCTTTATTCCCTCCGTAAGGTTTTATAAAGTCTGTTTCGGTAGTGAGCATCAATTTGTTGCGCGGAATAAAATCTAGGATTTTCTACAATCTATTGTTTTGTAATGGCAATTAATTCATTCGAGTCTAACCCTATTTTCCCTAATCGAAAATCAATCGAAGCTGACCCCATTGATTTCCCATTGATTTTTCATCGTTCCTATTTACCCTTACCAAAGCTGGAACAAATTTTTTTAACTATGGACACAAGGAGTATTTTCATTATTGCCAGTACAGTTAACAGAGGGAAACCACACAAACGCAATAAATTTCTCCCAGAATCATTTATCAAGTCGTCAAATGCCACTCGCTGCGCAACCGTCAATTCCATCAACTGAAACATACCATCTTGATTTAAATCGAACGACTGAAGCTTAAACTCAAGATACCATTCGTAAATTGCAAACAATAGCAGCAATAACAAATAAGAAACCAGTATCTTTGCCATGAAAATCCACTTCTCTTGAATGAATTCCTTTCGCCCCATCAATTGCAATACAGCAGCAACAGCCAGTGAACCAGAAATCCAAGACGTAATGAGTATAAAAATGTTCATTATGGTTTTTTATATGTCGTTGTCCACGTGTAAGGCAGGTATGGATAAGGTTTCCCTAAAAGTTCCCCTTGAGGGCCAGCACGATCATTGCCGGAAAAAATATCCCAGAAACCATCCCGGACAAAAGCGGTAAAGGTAGTGGTGCAACTTTGAGCATTACATTTGCTTGTGTAATCAACTGGGGTTTTGCCCACGTGAAACACATCTTTCCTCATATCAACAGCGAAGTTACCATTAGGTGAAGTGGCACCTTCAGCAATCTTGGCTTCAGCTTGCAAAACCCGTGGATTATTTCGCAGTAACTTGTTTGTATTATCTCCTAGTTCAACGGGGCTACCATCGCCAAGGTAATATTGACCTACAGCGTCCGTAGTACTGTCAATGCACTTATGCCCAGCTGAACAATTAAACAGATACCCGAACGCTCCTGTCATCGCACCGTTCTCAAACTTCCCGCCACCCAAGACCGAACCCGTGCCGCCGAGTATCGCATATTTAAAAGTTTGTCCGGCGGTATTCCAGTCATTACCAAATTTCGGCCCTGCGAACTCGGCAAACCCGGCAGACAGTGCACCACTGCCGCAACTACCGCCTGTAGCCGAAGCACCCACACATCCTGCTGCAGCATGGGTCATCGCACGACCAAAACTTCCACTTCCCCAATTATTCATTGTATCGGAGAACGAACCTGCCCCATAAAACAAACCAGCCGACAGTGCACCGCCCGCTACGCCGTTCCAGCCGGAAGAAATTCCACCAACCAGCCCCCCTGTTCCCATGGTTTGAAACAAACCAACCGGAGCAATCCATGCACCAACCGCCACCCCAATAATCCCTCGCGCTGTCTTGGTGTCAATAATTCCAGCGGCCCGCCCAACGACAGCCCCGACAATTGCAACCACACAAATGAAACACTGACCGCTGGCATCCGTGCGATTTAGCGGGTTATTCCATACATAACTGTAACGGTTATAACTCTGAAGGGTGGATGGATCCTCGATCATAAAATCCGCACTTACAAACCTTGCCATCACCGGATCATACAACCTGCCGTTCATATGAATCAGCCCAACACTATCCAGCATCTCATGCCCGGTAAAGCCGTGATACATGTCCGGGTTGTTGAGCAAGCCGTTCGGATCAGCCGCGCCGTTCGAATAACGCCGCTTGCCCCACACGTCATACGACAAGCGTTGCGTAACGGCGCCTGTGGCATCGGTGATCGCCACGATGCTGCCCAGATGATCCTTGCTGTAATACTCGGTCGAGGTGGTAGCGAGCGTCACCCCATCCGTCGCGGTGACGGTGATGTACTTGCCGAACATCATCCCGCCCGCATACAGGTAGTGTTCGTATTCCACTGCGCCCGTCAGGGCGTTATTTGCCGCGATGTATTTTTTCTCAAAATGCAGCCCGGTGTCGTAGCGCGGGCTCAGCGTGATGACGATGGACTGGTCGGCCTGCAGTTCCTTGGTGCGATCGTGCTCCGGGTTGTACCAGAACGCGGCGGTCTTGGTGCCATTGGGCGTCTGGTTGACAATCTGGCTGGGGATGTTGAAACTGCTCCAGGTGATGCTGCGCCCGGCGCCTGTCAGCAGATTACCGTTGGCATCATAGCTAAAGGTCGGATTTGTGACGCCGTTGACCGTGCCGGTGATCTGACTGACGGCATGCGGGCGGACGCTGTTCAGCCCGCTG
>JAURZN010000047.1 GCA_030653355.1 Gallionella sp.
TTCGGCGCCGTTTGCACCGTATGTGCCGCTGATCGCAACCAGCCTTTGCCCGTCCAGGCACAGTTTGTCATTTGCGTCGTAGTTAACGCCGGATTTGATGGCGTCCTGAATAAGCGATTTGGGACAACGGGTGATTGCCGACAGACCAGACAGATTCCAGCCTATTCCCAGCAACCCGTTGCCTCCCTGACTGTTGTAAGACAGCGCCAGACTCGGCGCCATACCGGCCGTGCCCGGCGGCACTGAAATCGGTACGCTGTAGCTAGCAGCACCTGAAGGGCCGACATCGAACTGACCGGGGGTAAAGAATGCCGCTCGTGCCGGGGTGACACCCAGCAGGCAGATTATTGAGAATACCTTTAGGATAGGAACCATGCCTGCTTTGACAGCAGGCAACCGTTTCACTTCGCCAATGGTGCAGTTTATTGTTCGCCCAGACGCGCATACCACTACAGAACTCTGCACCATAATCTCCCCCCGGCACGGATTAAACCGCTAATTTTAAATATTTAACTAACGTTTCGGGGTTCATTTTACCCCGTAAATTTCCCTGCAAGGCTTGATTCATATGGCCTCCGGCCTCAGTGTTCGTGCATCAAGTTGCAGGGCTTGCACAAAGAAGCTTTGCACATGCCGTTCAATAGCCTTCATCACCTGAGCCGCCATGTCGCCAAGCAGCATTTGCATCTCATCCAGCGCGCCGTTAATGACGGCATGAAACACCTGCCACAATCGTGTGGCGTAATCGATGCTCGTCGCATTCACAATCAACTGGTTGCGAGCATCTGAAATCCCATTGGCCTGTCCGCTCGATTTAGCAATCACCAGCATGCAAAATCGCATGGCAGTCAGATGAATCGAGGCGACATAAGCTGCGTAGTGATTGCTTTGTTCCTGCAAAAAGCCCAAGTATTGCTTGGCTTCCTTGAAATACACTTCAATCGCCCAGCGCATCGCGTAAAGTTCCAGTAAACGTTGCGGCGCAAGGCTGAGATCGGTGGTCAAAAATATCGCCCAGTCATGACGGCCGACCTGCGTTTTCTCCTGCATGCCCGCGCCACGCACGAACAACAGACGCACCTTGATCCAATTTTCAACCTCGTTTGGCTTGTTCAAATTCAATTCAACATCCAGCGCCTTCGCCTGATACGGTTGCCCGGCAATTTTTTGCCACTGGCAGCGAATACAGGACTGATACAGCGCTTTTATGTCCATTTCCCGGCAGATATTTCCCCCCGCCTTGTATTCGCTCAGTCGATACTTCATCGCGCTTTTCTTCATTCGCAAAATCGGCGTCAGCAACTGCTTGTCGGCCATATGGATCATCGCTTTGGTGCCAAACCAGGCATCGGCCAACAAATATTCTGCGTCAATTCCGGCGCGCTGCGCACGCCTGATCATCTCTCCCGCCATTTCCGGCTTGGTCTATTGCTGTGCCACGCGATATCGTTTCGCCGCCACACTACGCCCGTCACGAAACGGCTGATGCAACACTTGCGCACGGGTCTCGCTGATAAACAACTCGCTATCAATCGGCACAAACCCTGCCGAACTACTCAATCCAAGCGTTAAAACCTGCTGCCCCATCACGCACCGTCCCAAGGTGTGATCAAAGTGGCTGGACACACCCGGCATCCTTTTTCCATGGCGCACTTCGATGGTATCGTCCAGCACATAGGCGCAGGGCTGATCAGCTATTTTTATCGCCCGTGCCGCCTGTAACGCTGTCTCCATATGCGAGCGTGTCTGAAATTTTGTGTATTGAAATCTGTCATCTCTTTACTGTTCACAAACAGCAGCTTGGTCGCTGGATATTTAACACCTTGACCATCCGCAATTGGCACCTATGTGTAGATTCAAACTATGTGTAGCTCGTAATGGATGGGGGCTACAAAGCTGAATTCTATTGGGCTGAAGCACGGGGTGTTTGCCTATCAGCTTCACATAGTTTCCGACTAATTTTGAAGCCCAGTTTTTACCACTGGAGCGCTTTAGATCGTTGACTCGCCGGATTCATTACATGCCACCGCATCGTTTCAAATGTTTCACGTAATTATGTTTCTTCAGAATCCGAAAACTATGTGAAGGTCGTAAGTCTTCAATCTTCGTCAATACAAGGGATTGGAAACAAAGCTACACATAGTGGCACACACTTGCCCATCGATTTTCATTATCGCACTACAAATAGCCGACGCTGGGATTTATCTGATAATTTCTCGAGTTGCCGTATCCCGCACCCTTCAGGCTAACTGAATAATTTGATTGAGCCGCTCGCACACCTGCACGAAAAAGACATCATCCAGCCTAACTAGAGGATGGGGTTTCGCTAAACGCAACCGCCAGTCAAACGATCTAGGCTGGTGGCACAGCACATAACTGGTTTTGCCGGTTTTACGTCCCTTGGCATTTCCAGCCACGACGACAAACGGGTTGTCCGCGTTGTATTCGGCAGTCGTCATCGGCAGGCCGATAACCAGCGAGGTTTTATCGTTAAAGGCACGCGGGGACAGCACCAAAAAGGGATGAACGTCGCGCATTTCGCGCCCGACCTGTGGATTGCAATCAATCCAGATGATTTCCTGACGATCAGGCACCCAGGCGGCTTTTACCATTTTTCCGCACCGACGCTTAGCGAGGATTGCATCGCTTCGCCGCCGTGCCGTCCCGGATCAAAAGCGGCTAACCGTTGTTCCAGCGTTAGCAGCATGTCTTGAACGGGCGCAATGGTGATCAGGCCTTCTGAAACCGAGATGCGAACGCGCTGGTGGACATGCAAATGCGCTTCGCGCGCAATCGCAGCGGGAAGACGTACGCCCAGATTGTTTCCCCATTGTTTTAAATCCAGCATTACTTCAGTCATGCTCTCTCTCCCGCACCATGTTTAGACTAAAGTATAAACATTGATATTCATTTAAGCAATGGCCGTGTCAAGCAACGTCTTTGAGCTGTTCGCTTTCCGCAGAGTGCGGCATGGAGTTTTCATTGAATATAGTGATCCATAGATATCTATATTGACAGGTCGCGACTGTCAGCTTTCTTGCTGCAAATTTCAAACCTCAACGGACTGCTGATGTTAAGGGTTGTCGGACGCCTGCCCTCAACCTCAGGCCGGTCAGAATACACCGGAACGCTGCGGGCAGGTGTCGGACAAGCCTCGAGGGACGAAACCGCGTGATGTTGCCGCTGCCCGTCAGATCAGGCGACGGTCTAT
>JAURZN010000049.1 GCA_030653355.1 Gallionella sp.
GGGTTGGTGTAAAAGGTGACGAAGATCGCGACCGGCAGATTGACGCGAAACAACACCGCCAGCAGCGCGGCTGAAAGCACTTGAAACGGCCCCGGAACCAGCCCGCAAAACAGCCCAACCGCCACCCCGCCCGCCACCGAACGACGATTCAGATGCCACAAATTGGGATGCTGCAGTCGGCTGCCAAACGGTTTGAGCCAGCGGTTGTTTTTTACCGACTCGTGATGTGGCAGAAACTGACGTAAATATTTTCGCATGACGTCATTCTAGCCGCGCGCTACGCTACGCGTATGGTTCTCTTCACTTTCTTCTTCGCTTTGGGCATCTGGCTGCTGCAACAGCAAGCGCTGCTGCCTGCTTTTTCATGGGCTTGGCTGCTGGCAGGTTTGCCGTTCGTCCTGCTGATTCCAGACAGGACACCCGCGCTGCGTCTTGCCCGCAGGGTGTTGATAGCCATTCTTGCCTGCTGCCTCGGTTTTTATCACGCCGCCTGGCAAGCCGATAAGCGTCTTGCCATCAGCCTGCCTGACGAATGGCAGGGGCGCGATATCGAAGTAATCGGCGTGGTTTCCGGATTACCGCACACCAGCGAGCGCGGCTTGCGCTTTGGTTTTGATGTCGAAAAAACCCTCACCAGCCAGGTGGATGTTCCGCAGCACCTCTACCTCAGCACCTATGTTAATCCGCGCAGCAAACCTCTGGAGCTGCACGCCGGAGAACGCTGGCGGCTCACACTGCGTTTGAAACAACCCCACGGCAGCAGCAATCCGCACGGTTTCGATTTTGAATTGTGGGCGCTGGAAAATAATATACGGGCAGTCGGCTACGTACATAACGCCGAAAAGCTTATGGCCGGGCACCCGAAAGGTAACAATGTCCGTCTGGATGCGCTGGCCGATGGCGTGTTTTATCGTATCGAAAGCTGGCGCGAAGCGGTGCGCGACAAGTTCAACGCCACGCTGGGCAACGCGCCTTATGCGGGGGTATTGAGCGCACTGGCCATCGGCGATCAGGGCAGTATTCCGCAGGCGCAATGGCAGATTTTCACCCGCACCGGGATTAACCATCTGGTCAGCATCTCAGGACTGCACATCACCATGCTGTCCAGCATGGGCTTTGCACTTTGCTACGGGCTGTGGCGGCGCAGCACGCGTCTGACGCTATGGTTGCCGGCCCGCAAGGCCGCCGCAAGCGCCGCCCTGGTGGTGGCAACAGGCTACGGACTGTTATCCGGCTTCGGCATACCGGCACAGCGCACCGTGTACATGGTGGCTGCCGTCGCCGCAGCACTCTGGCTGAATCGCAAATTTTCGCTGTCCCAGATACTCGGCATCGCGCTGCTGGCGGTATTGCTTGCCGACCCGTGGGCGGCGCTCTCGCCCGGCTTCTGGCTGTCGTTCGGTGCGGTTGCGCTCATCCTTTATGCCACTGCGCACCGCATCGGGCGCGTATTCCGGCTACCAGAGGAAGGCAATGGCTTGATGCACGCGCTCAACTATCCCTTGCGCGTGTTGCGGGAATACGCAACCGTACAATGGGCGATGAGCATCGGCCTGATTCCCTTGCTGTTGGGATTATTCCAGCAAGTCTCGCTGGTGTCGCCCATCGCCAATGCCTTCGCCATTCCGCTGGTGAGCCTGATTATCGTGCCGCTGGCTTTACTGGGCGCGATATTACCGACCGATGTGCCGCTGTGGCTGGCACATATTGCGCTGGACTGGACGATGATCCCGCTGCAAGGGTTGAGTACCCTGCCCGCAGCCGTCTGGACACAACATGCCCCGCCGCCATGGAGCATCGTGTTCGGCATGTTGGGCGTGGTGTGGATGCTGCTACCCCGCGGCTTCCCGGCACGCTGGCTGGGATTGCTGCTGATGCTGCCGATGTTTCTGAGCGCGCCCGAGCCGCCACAGCCCGGCACGGTACGCCTGACTATCTTCGACGTCGGACAAGGCCTGTCAGTTGCCGCACAAACCCGGCATCACGCCCTGCTCTACGATACCGGGCCGGATTTTTCCGGCGAAGCCGACAGCGGCAACCGCATCCTGATCCCCAGTTTGCGTGCCTTGGGCATCAGCGCACTGGACGGACTGATCCTGAGCCACGACGACATCGATCACACCGGCGGCACCGCCTCCATCCTGCAGGCCATGCCCGTCAACTGGGTCTCGTTTTCGCAGCCCATCACCCGACTCAAGACCGTTCAGTCCATCCCCTTTGAGACCCGTCGTTGCCGGGATGGCGTCAAATGGCGCTGGGATGGCGTGGAATTCGAGATACTGCACCCGCTCCAAAACAAACTCGCCAAGCCGCATGACAACGAACAGAGTTGCGTGCTGCGCATCAGTACCGGCAATCAGCACATCCTACTGACCGGAGACATAGGAAAGCGCAGCGAACAGCGTCTGATCAAAGCACATCCCGACCAGCTCGCCGCCAGCCTGTTGGTCGCCCCGCATCACGGCAGTGCAAGTTCATCCAGTGTCGCATTTGTCGCTGCCGTATTGCCCGACTACGCCGTGTTCACCGCAGGTTACCGCAACCCGTTCAAACATCCCAGGAAGGAAAAGAACAATCGGGATAGGAGAAAGCCTCACGGCCTCCCCCTCCCACACCACCGTGCATACGGGACCGTACACGGCGGTTCAATGAATAAATTCCTGTCATCCTGCGAGGGATGGCAGACCCATACTGCTGAATATCCTCGCCGGCAA
>JAURZN010000069.1 GCA_030653355.1 Gallionella sp.
ATTCGTTTTTGAACGCATTCCAGATCGCGTATTGATTGTCCATGGCCACCGGATAGCGGATACCCAGATCGCGGACGGCCTGTTCGACATTGCGCTGATCTTTTTCAAAGGCGAATTCCGGTGCATGTACGCCGATGATGACCAGACCCTGAGCGCGATATTTGCTATCCCAGGCCTGTAGATAGGGCAGTGTGCGCAAACAGTTGATGCAGGAGTAAGTCCAGAAATCCACCAGTACCACCTTGCCGCGCAGCATCTCGTTGTTTAGCGGCGTGGAATTCAGCCACTGCGTTGCGCCCGCTAGCGGCGGCGCGGTGCGTTGATTCGCAGAAGCGGCTTCCGGTTTGGCGAGTCGTGAAATCAGTTTCTGCTCGGTATGGGCCGTGCTCAAAAAAGTGAATTGCGACAAGAAACGCGTATCCCAGCCCAATGCGATGACCAACACACCGGCCACCACTGCCACGCCGAGTGCGCGCCTCAGCCATTCTTCTGCGCCCAGGCTGCGCTTCATCAGGTTGAACACGCGTCCGCCAGCGAGCAGTGCGACTGATAGCGATGTGGCCGCACCCGCTGCAAACATCAGCAACAACAAGGCGCTGTAAAGGTTAGCGCCGTTCAGCGCCGCGCCTGCCAGTACCAGTCCCAGTATGGGCCCGGCGCAAGGCGCCCAGAGGAAGCCGACTGCCACGCCCAGCAACAGTGAGCCTCGTATGCTGGCCTGGCTGTCGGCATGTTGTTGCAAGCGCCCGCCCAGATTGACGAATGGGCGCATCAGACGTTCTGATAAGGCGGGTGAGATCAGTGCCAGGCCTAACAGTAACAACAGCAGCATGGCGGCATAACGTCCATATTGATTGAATCCGACCAGCCATGCGCCACCCACTGCGGCCAGGCTGGCCAGTAGCGTGAAGGTCGCAGCCATGCCAAACAGAATGGGCAGGCCGGAGCGGCGGAAGGATTTATCCGATCGCGCAAAAATGAAAGGCAATATCGGCAAGACGCACGGACTGAAAATGGTAAGCACGCCACCCAGATAAGAGAGGAAAAGTATCAGCATGATGGCTTATTTCCTCGCCACAAAACGCATGGCCACGCTGTTCATGCAATAGCGCAAACCGGTGGGTCGGGGGCCATCATTGAACACATGGCCCAGATGTGCATCGCACAGACGGCATTGCACTTCGGTGCGTGACATGCCGAACAGCGTATCGGTAATTTTCTGTACATTTTCGACGGCGATCACCTGCCAGAAGCTCGGCCATCCCGTACCCGAATCGAACTTTGTTTTTGCATCGAACAGCGCATTGTCGCAACACACGCAACGGTACAAACCCGGATCATGTCTGTCATGACCGGGTACGGAAAATGCGCGCTCCGTGCCTTGTTCACGGCTTACATGGTAGGCCAGAGGGGATAACCGTTTTTTCCACTCGGTATCTCTGTGTATTTTGCCCAATGTTTCGCGCCCCAGTGGTTTCCCATCATCTGCAAATCGCATGATGGTTACCTTGTCGTTAATGGCAAACGCGCGGCCGGCCAACAGCACGGCGGCACCGGATAGCGCGAATAAAAATTGTCTGCGTTGCATGATAGTTGTCTCCCGATTGTTTATCTGATTCGAAGGGTGAGGCCAAACAGGCTATGATTCACCCTCATCTGCACGTGTATTCGCGGCTGTTCGATAAATCGTTACAAAAAACTGTGGATGTTGGATGACCGATCGGAACGATAAGCTGGAACAATTGATGAAGCAGTCGCTGAATGGGGATCAGCGCGCGTATGCAGTATTGCTGCAAGAGACCTCGCGTCTGTTGCGTCCGCTGCTGTCCAGACGGCTCAATTTTTCCAACGAGGTAGATGACTTGCTACAGGATATTCTGCTCTCCATCCATAAGGCCCGCCATACCTATGATGGTAATCGTCCTTATAAACCATGGGCCTACGCCATCGCCCGATTCCGCTTGCAGGATTATTTGCGGGCGCATTATTCCGATCAGCTGCGACATGCCATTGATTTTGACGAGCTGGAAGAAAGTTTGCCTGAAAATGTAACCGAAACCGGCTTCAGTTACGAATCCATCAGCGCGGAGGTCAATAAACTTCCCGAACAGCAGGTGAATATTCTGCAACTGATGCATCAGCAAGGTTACACCGCCAGAGAAGTGGCGGAAAAAATGGGGATGAACGAATCAGCAGTGAAAGTCGCGGCGCATCGCGCCTACAAGATATTGAGAAGGAAGCTGGAAAGATAATGGCAAATATTGACGAACTCGTAGCAAAACTGGCGCAGGAGGCAAGTGCAGTGCAGGCTGCGCCACACCCGTTCATGCTGATCATCCAGTGGCTGGGTGCGGCGGCAATCTATCTCACGGTTTCGTTAGCCGTTTTCGGTTTGCGCCCCGATCTGGCGGAAAGATTTCATCATCCGTGGTTCGCCGCCGAGATCGCCACGCTGCTGGGCCTCTTTATCGCCACCTCGGTCAGCGCCGTGCTGCTGGCTTTCCCCGATTTGCACCAGAAGCGTGCTCTGGCGCTGGCATCGGCATGGATGCTGGTTTTGTTTCTGCTTATCCTGTTTTTTGCCAGGCGCAGCGACACACCACCCGCACCGCTGCCCGTGCATGACATCGAATGCACCCTGAGCATTACCATGATGGCGCTGTTGCCGGCTATGTGGATATTTTATTCCATGCGTAAATATGCCAGCACGCATTACCGGCTGGCAGGCGGGGTCGCGTTGCTCTCCGCTTTCAGCGTAGGCGCTTTGTGGCTGCGGCTGCACGAACAGACCGACTCCATCGCGCATGTTGTTGAGTGGCATTATCTGCCCATGATTGCCATCGGCCTGATAGGCCTGTGGCTGGGTAAAGTGGTGTTGAAGTGGTGACAGGTTCCCGTAGATAGATAAGCAGGCACAGTGATTAATTGACAGTTCAGGGGTGTGGGCAGATGTGGGTTTATATTCGGAATGTGCTTCAGGAAAGTGTCAGTTGTCTGATTATGCGGCGGGGTATGCGTGCCACGTCCTTCAGGGCAGTGCTTTGCGTATTCGCGCTCGCGCTTCCGGCAGGCGCATCGCTTGCCGTTGAGCTAAAGGCCGCGTTGCCGGTGATTCTATTCATCGGTGATTCGCATGCGGTGGGAAGTTTTGGTATTCAGCAGGATGCCTTGTTGCGTGGAATAGGCAAGTTTCGCGTGGCCACTTACGCCATCTGCGGAAGCTCACCCCAGTCCTGGATGCAGGGAGAAAAGACACAATGCGGTTATTTTTTCAGAGATGCCGATGGGCGCGAGCAGCGCGGCTGGGAGGCGGAGACACCGTTGATTGCGAATCTGCTCGCGACGCATCAGCCCGGTTACACCGTAGTTGAACTGGGTGCGAATATGTACGGCTACCCGTCCGAATGGGTGGAAAAAACGGCCCACGACATGGCGATGGCGATCGTTAATTCGGGGAGCAAATGCATCTGGATAGGCCCCCCGCAGGCGCGCATTCAGCCGGAACCGGAACTGAGCAGAGTTTTTGAGGCCATGCGCGCGGGGGTCGGGCAGTACTGCCTGTTTTTTGACAGCCGGAAATTTACGATTTACCCGGATGCCGGCGGCGACGGCATTCATTTCAATACACTGGGAGAAGCCGGACAGCGCATCGCCGAGAACTGGGCGCTATCGGCATTTTATGCATTCAGCCCGGTGTTGAAGCCTGTCAGGCCCGCGAAGTAGCATGAAGCGTGCTAAATCCGGGTGCGCGTGATGGTGCCTATTTCAGTGTGGTGACAGGATGCGCATGATCTGGCATATATTGAGTCTGTTAGTGGCGGCCTACGGGGTGCTGCTGCTGGCGGTCTATTTTTTTCAATCGCATCTGGTTTTCTATCCACAGACTGGCCGCGAAATCATCGCGACCCCTGATCAGTTTGGCTTGCCCTACAAAGACATCCATCTGAAAACAGCTGACGGCGTTGATCTGCATGGCTGGTATGTTCCGGTGGCCCAATCGCGCGGCACGGTGTTGCTGCTGCATGGCAATGCGGGAAATATTTCTCATCGGCTCGATACGCTGCAGATGTTCTATCGTCTGGGATACAGTACGCTGATTATCGATTATCGCGGCTACGGTAACAGCGGTGGCACTCCCGGCGAGGAAGGAAGTTATCGTGATAGCGAAGCCGCATGGCGCTACCTGACCGAGCAGCATCACATCCCGCCGCGCCGCATCGTGGTATTCGGCGAGTCGCTGGGGGGAGCTGTGGCAGCATGGCTGTCTGCCCGCTACAAACCGGGTGCGCTGGTGATTGCTTCCGGTTTTACCTCCGTGCCTGAACTGGGACAGCAGCTTTATCCGTATTTGCCGATGCGCTGGCTGGCCAATATCCATTACGACACGCGGGAATATTTGCGCGCTGTCACCGCTCCGGTGCTGATCGCCCACAGTCCGGACGATGATATTGTCCCGTTCGAGCACGGGCGCGCCTTGTTCGCGGCGGCCCATACGCCGAAACAGTTCCTGGAACTGGCTGGCGGCCATAACGAGGGCTATATTTTTACGCGTGCAGCCTGGATAGTGGCGCTGGAGGATTTTCTCAGTGAACAATTGGATAAATCCCCGTAAAAACACGCCTGATGGAGGCAACATCCATTATCATTCACAGCGTTAACACACGAATTGGAATCGCTCTCATGCCAGATACACATATTCGCCTGTCCCTGACGGACCCGATGACGGTCTTGTCAGTTTCTGATGACATCGAGGCCATGCTGGGCTATCAGGCGGATGAATTATTGACCGGCAAAGTTTCCCTGAAAAGCCGGATTCATACAGGCGATCAGGAACTCGCCGGGGTGTTGTTTTCGCCCTCGCTCGATCAGTCTTCAGGTTCATTCAATCTCAGGCTGCGACAGGCCAGTGAGCGCATCCTTTGCGTCAGGCTGCATTACAGCAAAGTGACGGATGCATCCGGAATTACGCTTGAATTGCGGCTGGAGGACGTCAGAGGGTTGGAGCCGGAGAAGGGGGCGGAGACCGTGAGGGCCGATTTCAGTGCCATGATGGAAAACACCGATGATTACATTTATTTCAAGGATCGCCATCATGTGTTTACCGCGGCAAGTCAAACGCTGGCCGCGCTCGCCGGGATTTCCGGTCACTGGACCGGGCTGATTGGAAAGACGGCTTACGATGTCTTTCCTGAGGACTATGCAGACCGCTATCACGAACTGGAAAAACAGATGCTCGCCGGTGTGCCGGTTGAACATGTGATTCTGGAACTGCGTGATAAGAATGGGGAAATGGGCTGGTTCGATAACCGGATATGCCCGACACAAGATGATAAGGGCGCAATCACCGGCTTGTTTGGCACGATACGCGATATCACTGCGTATAAGCTGGCTGAGAATGAGCTGCGCATCGCCGCCACGGTCGAGTCGCAGGAAAGTATGATGATTACCGATGCCGATTGCACCATTCTGCGCGTCAATCATGCCTTTACCGAAAGCACCGGATATACCGCCGAAGAGGCGGTGGGGCAGACGCCCAGCCTGCTCAAGTCGGGACGTCACGACGCAGAGTTTTACCGCGCCATGTGGGAGAGCATCAACAGCACGGGAACATGGCGGGGAGAAATCTGGGACAGGCGAAAAAATGGCAAGGTCGCGCCAGACATGCTCACCATATCCGCCGTCAAGTCGGGTGATGTCGTTACGCATTACGTCGGAACACATGTCGATATAACGGAGCGCAAGGCGGCGGAAGAGGAAATCAAGCATCTGGCGTTTTACGACCAGCTCACGGGACTGCCCAACCGGCGGCTATTGCTGGATCGGATCAGACATGCACTGGCTTTCAGTGCGCGCAGTGGTACCGGCGGCGCGCTGCTGTTCATCGATCTGGATAATTTCAGGACGCTGAATGAGACACTCGGCCATAACGTCGGGGATCTGCTGCTGCAACAGGTTGCCAAGCGTCTGGAAACCTGCGTGCGCAGAAGTGACAGCGTGGCGCGTCTGGGCGGGGATGAATTCGTGGTGATGCTCGAAGGCCTGAGTGAACAGACGCTGGAAGCTGCCGCACAGACGAAAATTGTCGGCGACAAGATACTGGCCTCACTCAACCAGTCCTACCGGCTGGCGCTGCACGACTACCGCAGCACGCCCAGCATCGGTGCCGTTCTGTTCGATGATCATCAGCAGTCTATGGATGAATTGCTCAAGCAGGCCGACATTGCCATGTATCAGGCCAAGCAGAATGGCCGTAATACCTTGCGCTTCTTCGATCCGCAAATGCAGGAAGCCGTCAACGCCCGCGCAGCCCTGGAAGACGAATTGGGCAAAGCACTGGAGAAACAGCAATTCCGTTTGTTTTATCAGGTACAGATGGATAGTGCGCGCCGCCCCTTGGGTGCTGAGGCTCTGATCCGCTGGCTACATCCTGAACGCGGCATGGTGTTCCCCGCAGAATTTATCCCGTTGGCGGAAGAGACCGGATTGATTGTCTCCATAGGGCAGTGGGTGCTGGAAACGGCTTGCGCACAACTCGGGGAGTGGCAGAAAGCAGAGCACACCCGCGAACTGGTCTTGTCGGTGAATGTCAGTTCACAGCAATTCCGTCAGCCCGACTTTGTCGAGCAGGTGCTGTCCGTTGTGCAACGTCACACCATTAATCCGGCGCGGCTCAAGCTGGAATTGACCGAGAGCCTGTTGCTGGACAACATCGAAGACACCATCGCTAATATGAATGCCCTGAAGAAAATCGGCATCATGTTTTCAATGGATGATTTCGGAACCGGCTATTCATCCTTGCAATACCTCAAACGTCTGCCGCTGGATCAAATCAAGATAGATCAGTCGTTTGTGCGCGATATTGCGACCGATAGCAATGATAGCGCTATCGTGCATACCATCATCGCCATGGCCAAGAGCCTGAAGATGGGCATCATTGCCGAGGGCGTGGAAACTGCACAGCAGCGTCAGGTCATTCTGGACAACGGCTGCACGCACTATCAAGGCTATTTGTTCGGCAAGCCGATGCCGATTGCGGAGTTTGATGCGCTGCTGCAGAAAGTTTGATTAAAACTGTCGCAGCGCGTCTGATTCGGCTGTCGCGGCAATCCGCTATTTCGACAGCGCGTTGGCGATGTCGCGCTTGTGTTCTTCTTCCTGAATCAGGATGTCTTCCAGTACACGCCGCAGACCATATTCCTTGAGTGCCTCGGCCTGACCGATGCGCTCCTTGTAACGCACGATGGCGTTTTCTTCGCCCGCCAGATCCTGTTTGAGCATTTCCAGGCTGTCAGCAGAAATGCCGCGTTTTTCCACATCTACTGTGGGGACGCCGCCGAGAAAGTCAATCTGCTCGGACAACATCACCGCATGCTGCATTTCTTCCTGCGCGTGGATCAATAATTCTTTCTGGATGGAATCAAACTGCGGCCCGTTGATGGTCGCAGCGTGCTGCACATACTGAATGGCAGCCGCGTATTCCCATTCCAGATCCTTGTTCAATTCCGCTAACAGCTTCTTCATGGTGATTTTCATTTGGTAATCTCCTGTCGATAGTCAAAGGGGTAACGCATCTTAGCAATATGCAGGCTGCCGCGCCACTTTGCCATGGCGTGTCAGTCTCAATTTTTGCGCCTGCCGTTTTCGGGTATCCCAAAGTGGCCCGCGATAGGTTAAGCTTACGGATATTTTTTAATTCGTCGAAGAACCCATATCATGGCCCAATATGTAATGTCCATGCTCCGCGTGAGCAAAATCGTCCCCCCGAAACGTCAGATCATCAAGGATATTTCGCTGTCTTTCTTCCCCGGTGCCAAGATCGGTCTGCTGGGTCTGAATGGTTCGGGAAAATCCACTGTGCTGCGCATCATGGCGGGCGTGGACAAGGAGTACGACGGCGAGGTGCAGCACCTGCCGAATATCCGCATCGGCTATCTGGCGCAGGAGCCGGAACTCAACCCCGAGAATACCGTTCGCCAGGAAGTGGAAGAGGCGCTGGGCGAAGTGATGCAGGCGCAGGCTAAGCTGGATGAGGTGTATGCCGCCTATGCCGAGGAAGATGCCGATTTCGATGCGCTCGCCGCAGAACAGGCGCGTCTGGAAAACATCATCGCCGCCGCAGGTTCAGGCTCCGACCAGTTGATGGAAATTGCCGCCGACGCGCTGCGTCTGCCGGAATGGGATGCGGTGATCAAGAATCTGTCGGGCGGTGAAAAGCGCCGCGTCGCGCTTTGCAAACTGTTGCTCGACAAGCCCGACATGCTGTTGCTGGACGAGCCGACCAACCATCTGGATGCGGAATCGGTGGAATGGCTGGAACAGTTTCTGGTGCGCTTCCCCGGTACCGTGGTTGCCGTTACCCACGATCGGTACTTCCTCGACAATGCCGCCGAGTGGATACTTGAACTGGACCGCGGCCACGGCATTCCGTGGAAGGGAAACTATTCGAGCTGGCTGGAGCAGAAGGGTGCGCGTCTGGAGACCGAGAACAAGCAGATGGATGCGCATGCGAAGGCGATGAAACAGGAGCTGGAATGGGTACGTCAGAATCCTAAGGGTCGTCAGGCCAAATCCAAGGCGCGTATTGCCCGTTTCGAAGAACTCAATTCGCAGGAACACCAGAAGCGCAACGAAACGCAGGAAATCTTCATTCCCGTGGGCGAGCGTCTGGGTAATGAAGTCATCGAATTCGAGAACGTATCCAAAGCTTATGGCGACCGTCTGCTGATCGATAATCTGAGTTTCAAGGTGCCGCCCGGCGCGATCGTCGGCATCATCGGTCCGAACGGTGCGGGTAAATCTACGCTGTTTCGCATGATCACCGGCAAGGAGCAACCCGATTCCGGCACCGTGAATATCGGTTCCACCGTCAAGATCGCACACGTCGATCAGGCGCGTGACTCGCTGCAAAACGAAAAAACCGTGTTCGACGCCATCTCCGGTGGAAATGAAGTGCTAACCGTCGGCAAATATGAAACCTCGGCGCGTGCTTATATCGGCCGCTTCAACTTCAAGGGCGGCGATCAGACCAAGCTGGTCGGTCAGCTCTCCGGCGGTGAACGCGGGCGATTGCATCTGGCGCAGACGCTGATCGCAGGCGGCAACGTGCTGCTGCTCGATGAACCGTCCAACGATCTGGACGTGGAAACCTTGCGCGCATTGGAAGATGCGCTGCTGGAATTCGCCGGCTGTGTGGCGGTGATTTCCCACGACCGCTGGTTCCTCGACCGTATCGCCACCCATATCCTCGCCTGCGAAGGCGATTCAAAATGGGTGTTCTTCGACGGCAACTATCAGGAATACGAAGCCGACAAGCGCAAACGTCTGGGCGAAGAAGGCGCTAAGCCTAAGCGCATCCGCTACAAGCCGATCAGCCGGTAAGGCAACAAAGAAGCCGTTCGCCCTGAGCTTGTCGAAGGGTGAGCGAGCTTTGACTAGCCAGTTTGAGCTAAACTGTCGAAAGGCCGTTTGCAGCAAACCAAGGAGATCATCATGCAAGCTATCGAATTCAACTCACAATTTGAACATGGACAGATCGTGTTGCCCAAGACGCTTCATTTGGCAGAAGGTCAGCCAGTCAGGGTTCTGATCCTGCTGGATGAGGCCGCAGGTGCAGGTCGATCAGGCGACGTAAAAAGCGTGTGGGAGCGCACAGCCGGGGCATGGCAGGGAGGTATTTTGGTTCGAGAGCCGCAGGGTGAGTATGAGCAACGGCTGGAATTGAAATAATGCTGTACCTGCCGGATACCAACGTCTGGATTCGCCACCTCAATCCTGCCCCATCCATGGTTAAAATCAAGCTGGAGGCTTGCTCTCCGTCAAGAGTTGCTTTTTGCGATGTAGTGAAAGCAGAGCTGTATTACGGTGCATTCAAAAGCGCGCGGCGTGATGCAAATCTGGCAGTACTGGAAACGCTATTCTCGGGGCTTTCGAGCTTTGCTTTTGATGGTGAAGCCGCACGGATTTTTGGGGATATTCGCGCCGACCTAGCGCGAAAAGGTACACCCATCGGCCCCTATGATTTGCAGATAGCTGCTATCGCGCTGGCTAATGACTGCATTCTGATAACGCATAACACTGACGAATTCTCACGCATTGCCGGATTGAAGCTGGAAGACTGGGAAATTGCGTGATGCTAATCTCGGCGATCTGCACCGGCAAACGGGCGGTATCGGCGGATACAGCATTGCGCCTGTCCGCATTTTTCGGCACAACGAGCGGTTTCTGGCTGGGCTTGCAGGCGGATTACGATACGGAAGAATCGACGACAATCGCACGACAATCGGGGACAGACCACGGTTTCTAGAGAACTTTAGGGGCAGTCTCGCATTAAACTTTTACACATTAGTAAATTAGGGTTCGACTCGATTTTTTTATATGTGCCATGAGTGCCGCCCCCTTCCCCTGTGCGCCGCCGAAGATGGGCGTAAACAAGCGGTGCTGTTAGGCGAGCACTGTTCGAGTCCCGAGCGCAGCGAGGTCGAGTTGCGCAGCCCCGCTTGTTTTCGACTATCGAGGGAATTCTTACCTGCCTGCAAGCAGACAGGTAAGAACGGGAAACCGGGGGCGATTTCTTTTGGTTACTTTTCTTGGCAAGACAAGAAAAGTGACTAGCCGCCGGGCTATCCCCGGCAAGCTGTGAACCAGCCCGCGGGCGCAATTGTTATTGCGCCGGATGAAATAGCTTCGCATTATTTTCGTATATGCATTACTGGACTGAACAAGGAGGCTTGTAATGCCCAAGCTCTATGAATATTTCGGCCTGATCATCATGTTTTATGCCAATGAGCATGAGCCAGTGCATGTGCATGGTAAATTTCAGGATCGCGAGACGCGCGCCGAGATCATCGTGATCAATGGTGAGATTGCCGAGATTCGCTACACTGCTGTTGGCGGACGAGCGCCGTTAGGCAATACGGAAATGCGTCATTTTGAAGAACTTGTCACTGCGCGTGCTACGGACATTGTCGCCAAGTGGATTGATTTTTTCGTACTGCATAAACCTATAAAATCGGAACGTATTACGAGGAGGCTGAAATGATTCCTGCAACGCTTAACATTACGGCGGTAGTAGAGGTCGGCGAGTACACGCTGCGGTTATCCTTTGATGACGGCACGGTGCAGACGGTAGATTTCAAGCCATTCCTGTCGCTCTCACGCCATCCCGATATTCGCGCCTACCTCGACCCGGTTCGCTTTGCGGCATATCGCATCGAATATGGTGAACTGGTGTGGGGCGATTATGACCTCTGTTTCCCCATCGCTGACTTGTACCAGAACAAGCTGGCATCGGATTTGGCGCTGGAGAAGGCTGCATGAAACACTCGACGCCTTTTGAATTTCTGATGAGACAAGATGAATTGCATTTCGCAATCTCTCGCGCCCAGCAGGATGCCTTTTTGATGCTGAAGCTGATGGTGCAGGGCGAGTTCGATGTGAGCAAAAACAGGCTGACTTCGCAGTCTGAGGTGTTCGGCTCGATGCGAGCGACTTTGCTGGATAAAAATATGACGCGGTCTATTCACACTTAGCACGGTAGGCTGGGGTGGGCTAGTGAACCCCAGCATTTCGATAACATCCGACACGGCCAGCTGTGCCGGGGTTCCTGCCTCCCTCAGCCTACGATGCATGCTTCACCGACAGCCTACGATTAGTTATGCGTCCTTAACCAAGTGCCGGTCTTGTCGACTCGAACGGCTAGCCTGTTTGGCTTTGCGGATTCCATACTCATCCGGTTTGCCGGTCTTCAGGAACGCAGGAACCTCCTTGCTGCCTGACAAGATGAAGTCGCGCTCCACTGCAGCGAAAGTTTCTGTCTGTGGTGATGACAGACATTCAACCATTCCCCTGTAAACAAGATCAAACAACCGGTCCAGCGGAATCTGGTGCGTCTTGCGGGTGGTCGCATAGAGCCAGTCGGAGAACGCCATAAAATGCGCAAACGGGCTGTCGCCCAGCAACAGGGGCAGGGCTTGCGGGAAGCGGCCTGAGTTGGCGACCAGATCCCAGTAGCGGGCAAAGCGCACCAGGCGTTGCATGGTGGTGAAGTCTATGCAATTGGTGGCAAGGACGGTGTAGGGCGCGTAGGGGGTGTAGCGCATGTCATACGTTGCTGTATGGCGGATGATGTCAGTGCCGCGCAGGCGCTTGAGTACGCCGACCTGAATCTCCTGTTGTCTGAGTGCGACCAGACGGTTGAATCCTTGTGCGAAGCTCGCCATGTCTTCGCCCGGCAGGCCGATGATGAGATCGACGTGAACATGGGCGTGGCTTTGTTCGCTCAGCCAGCGCAGGTTTTCTTCGGTTTTCGCCGTGTCCTGCTTGCGTGAGATGCGCGCCTGTACGTCCGCGTTGAAGGTCTGGATACCGACCTCGAATTGCAGCGAACCCGCGGGGAAGCGCAGGATCAGCTCCTTGAGCGGCGCGGGCAGGTGATCCGGGATCACCTCGAAATGCACGAATAGCTTGTCGTCCAGGCGTTCCAGAAAGAATTCCAGAATGCGCGCACTGGCCTTGATGTTGAGGTTGAAGGTGCGGTCTACGAATTTGAACTGGCGCGCGCCGCGCTGGTACAGCGTGTCCATCTCGGCCAGAAACAGCTCGAGGTCGAAGGCCCAGGCCGTCTTGTCCAGCGATGAGAGGCAGAATTCACATTTGAACGGGCAGCCGCGCGAGGCTTCGACGTACAGGGTGCGGTTGGCGATATCGTTGTCGCTGTACAGCGCATAAGGCAGCTTGATTTCGGCAAGCTGAGGCTGGAGGCCTGCGATGACTTTCTGTGCCTGGGGGCGCTTTAGCAGCAGCTCGCGGCAAAGTTTAGCAAAGCTGATGTCGCCCCAGCCGGTGATCACATAATCCGCCAGTCGTACGATTTCCTGCTGCTCGCACTCAAAGCTTACTTCCGGCCCGCCCAGCACCACGATGATCTGCGGGGCGACGCATTTGAGCAGCGTCACCACCCGGGTGATCTCGGCTACATTCCAGATATAGACGCCGAAGCCGACGATCCTGGGTTGTGCAGCCAGTATGGCCTCGATGACTTCTTCCGGGTTGCTCTGCAGGATGAATTCCATGATCTGCGTATCCTGCGCATGTTCGCCCATATTGGCGGCGAGGTAACGCAAACCAAGCGAAGCGTGGTGATAGCGTGCGTTGAGGGTGGCGAGAACGATGGTGGGCATGCGCAGAGCAGATGAGCTGAAGGGTCGCTATGTTACGCTATTTACACGGAAAATTTACCATGGTGACTTAGTTGTCCTCAGCTTTATATTGAGAGAGGAGTACGATGCAGAAGTGCGTACATCACATCAGGTTAACAATCGACAGGACATCGGCATGGAAATGAAGAAGATCAATTCGGGCAAGCTGCGTGCCATCGGCTATGACGCACGTGCACGCCTGTTACAGGTGCAGCTTGATGACGGCAGCACTTTGCAATACAGCGGCGTGGGTGAAGATAACTGGCGGCGACTGAGTTCTTCGGGGGCCGCATGGAGTTTCTACCGCGACAATATCGAGGAAGAATTCACGGCAAAGCGCGTTTCCGGCAAGAGCCTCTCAAACGCGAATCCGCTCGACGCATTGTTCGGCAAACTCTGAGCGTTTTACAGATGAAAAAAATACAGTTTCAGGAGGTTGAATTGCATCCGCAATCGCCTGAAAAGCCTGTGTATGGTGCGCCTTGCAATGGTTGCGGAATATGCTGTGCAGCGGGGCCGTGCCCGGTCGCGCTGGTATTTTTGTTTCAGTTCAAAGGTAAGTGTCGCGCGTTGTTATGGCAGGACGAGCGTTATGTGTGTGGCATGGTGTTGAGTTCGGATCGCTACATACCGCTGATGCCGGAAAAATGGCGGGATTATGGCGGTCGGTTTTTTGCATCGCGTATCGCAACCGGTGCGGGATGCGATTCTTTCGCCGAAATTGAGTGAATAGCCTGTATCAGTTGTCAGGCCGGATGCCGATCCAGATGGTGTGTCGATTGCCGCGCTTGCCCTTGTGTGACCCTACCCGTTGTTGTGTTACGGAAAAACCTGTCTTCACCATGCGTTGAGTAAAGGCGGGGTCAGCGGTGGCGGACCAGACAGTGAGTACGCCGCCCGGCTTGAGCGCAGCATAAGCATGTTGCAGGCCGCGCAGGCTGTATAGGGCGTCGTTATCGCCGTGAGTGAATGAGCTCGGACCGTTGTCCACATCCAGCATGATGGCATCGAAGTGGTCGCCATGTTCCCGTATTACCCTCGCGACATCCTGCTCCAGTACGTGAACACGCCCGTCATTCAGCGGGAATCCGGCAAGGTGGCCCATATAATCACGGTTCCAGCGCACTACCGCAGGTATCAGTTCGGACACGGTTATTTGCGCGCCTGAACCCGTGTGGGATAGCACTGCCGCCAGCGTAAAGCCGATGCCGAGGCCGCCCACCAGCAGGTGCGGATACTCACGTCCGGCGATCTGCTTGCAAGCCAGTTCAGCCAGCACTGCCTCCGAGTGATGCGCGCGGCTGTTCATCAACTCACCCGCCTTGTCCACGCGGATAGAAAATTCGTCGCCGCGCTGGTAAAGCCGCAGCGTGGTGTCCGACCAGGATGCGGTGTCGAGCAAGGTGTAGGGAAGCATGTTTTCCTTCGTGAGGCTGCGATTGCGGCGTTCTATTCAGTGGTGATGACGAGGCGGCCGTATTGCACCGACTTGATGATGCCGTGCTCGGCGTCGGGCATTTCGCTCGCGGCCTTGTCGGCCAGCCACTCTTTGTCGAGGTAACGGACCCTAGCGGTGCCGTCATCTATCCATTCGATCACTTCGACGCGCTGCCCCACATCTGTCGGTGCGTCCGATGTGCCGCCGCTTCGTTTGCGTAACAGCATGACGAATAGCGTGTGAACCACGCTGCCCAGTACGAACGCTGCATACTGTAATCCGCCAGATAAACCCGCATAATCGGCGATGGCGGGATAGGCGAAGGCCAGGCCGATTGCCATCAGGTATGAGGTGCCGATGGCGGATTCGGCGAGTATGAAAAGTATCCCGAATACCGACCATGAAATAAAGTCCATTTGTTTTCTCCTGCAAGGGCTGTCCATTATATTCGTTGCTGCAGCAGATTTTATAAAACCTGCCGTGCCTGTGACAAACAGGGTGGGCTGTTTTAGAATCCGCGCTGCAATAACAACCGGATCATTTCCTTGAAAAAGTCATCGCATGAAGAATAATCCGCGAGTCGCCGTCATCGGCGGAGGGCCGGCTGGACTAATGGCAGCCGAAGTGCTGGTGGCGGGCGGCGTTAGCGTCGATCTGTATGATGCGATGCCTACCGTGGGGCGCAAGTTTTTGATGGCGGGCAAGGGCGGCATGAATATCACGCATGCCGAAGCTGCGGATGCTTTTTTGTCGCGCTATCGCGTGCGCAGCGCAAAAATCAAACCGTTGCTCGATGCCTTCGGGCCGGAAGCCTTGCGCGAGTGGGTGCATGGCTTAGGGATCGCAACCTTTGTCGGCAGCTCGGGGCGTGTATTTCCCGCTGACATGAAGGCAGCACCGCTGCTGCGCGCCTGGCTGCATCGCCTGCGCGAGGCCGGTGTGTGTTTTCACATGCGCCATCGCTGGAGTGGCTGGAATACGCAAGCGGGTGCAAAGCACGCGCTCGGTTTCGAAACAGCAACAGGCCCCATTACGGTTCAGGCCGACGCAGTCGTTCTGGCGCTGGGCGGCGGCAGCTGGGCGCGGCTGGGTTCGGATGGCGCATGGGTGTCTATACTGGCTGCACGCGGGATTCAGGTCGCGCCGCTGAAACCCGCGAATTGCGGTTTTGATGTGAACTGGAGCGCGCATTTTTCCGGGAAATTTGCAGGCCAGCCGTTGAAGTCGGTGGTTGTGAGTTTTACCGACAGCGCGGGGCGGGTGCATGTCAGACAGGGCGATGTGATGGTGACCACGAGCGGTATTGAGGGCGGCCTGATTTATGCGTTGTCTGCTGAATTGCGCGATGAGATCGACGCTACTGGTAGCGTGGTGATCAGCATCGATCTGTTGCCCGGCAAAGACCTGAAGCGCGTCCTGGCTGAAGTGGATCATCCGCGCGGCTCGCGCTCGATGTCCAGTCATTTGCAGAGCCGTGCAAATATCAAGGGTGTGAAGAGCGGATTGTTGCGCGAACAGTTGCCGCGTGAGGATTTCGATCAACCCGGAAAGCTGGCCGCCGCGATCAAGTCGCTGCCGCTGACACTGGTCGCGGCACGTCCGCTGGATGAGGCGATCAGCAGCGCGGGCGGCGTGGTTTTCGAGGCGTTGGATGAGCGCTTAATGGCGCTGCCCGGCGTGTTCTGCGCGGGCGAAATGCTGGACTGGGAAGCGCCGACTGGCGGTTATCTGCTGACAGCCTGTTTTGCCAGCGGCCGTGTCGCAGGGCAAGGTGTGCTGGACTGGCTGGCTGTCAGGTAGTCAAGCACGTTCTGCTTTGCGGCAGGATTGCCGGATAATTTTTTCGTGGCGCACGATGGAATTAAAGTGCGTATCATGCGGCACCATGGATCTTGACCCTCGCACACTGCTTTTTTCGCTGATTCTGACCGATGTTCTGATGGTGTTTTGTCTGCTCGTTGCAGTGCATGGACAGCTCGGAAAACGCGATGGCATGGAAAAATGGGCTGCGGCGATTTTTCTGGAAATGCTGGTGTTGGTGGTGGCAGATCTTCGCGGAATTTTCCCCGCCTCGATTGCGATCGTTTTCGCACACGGACTCAAGGCCGCTTCATATGCAATGATACTGGCGGCACTTCATGAATTTCAGTGCCGTAAGGTGCAGCTCTGGCATTATTTTGCACCCGTTGCGGCAACGCTGGTGATGGCATTTATGTTGGTGGAAAGTACGCGAGGCCGCTATTTCTGGGGCAGTCTGATTTTTATCTTTCAGTTATCGCTCATCGTCCGTGTCCTGTTATCCGATCAGGATGCGCGTAGCGGGCGCGCATGGCGGTTAATTTTCGCAGCCATTGCGGTGATGATGATGGTGCTTGCACTGCGGGCTGTCGCTGCTCTGGCAGGTCTCGGCGAGTTTGCGCAAATTACGAATGGTGTGGCACTTCATCCAGTTCAACTCCTCGCTTTTATTGCCATTATGGCGACTTCGCTGCTGGGGTCTATTGGTTTTATCTTGATGGTTAAGGAGCGTGTGGATCAAAAAAACATGCATCTGGCCATGACGGACTGCCTTACGCAGATTCCCAACCGGCGTGCGCTGATGGAACGCGCCGGACAGGCGATGGCAGGACGTAGCGGATCGCCGCTGGCATTGCTGATGATTGATGTCGATCATTTCAAACGAATTAACGATACCCACGGCCACCCGGTAGGAGACGAGGTGTTACGCCAGGTGGTCGAACGTCTGCTGGGAAGGCTGCGCGGTTGCGATCTGCTGGGTCGATATGGTGGCGAGGAATTCTGTGTGCTGGCACCCGATACCGATTTGAACGGCGCCTTGAATCTGGCCGAATCATTGCGTGAATCCATTGTGTTCACGCCATTTATCACCGAAAAAGGCGCGATTCCCGTATCGGTCAGTATTGGTCTTGCGATTTGCCCGCTCAATACCAGACGTGAATTGAAAGACATTCTGATTGAGGCCGATTCCGCACTCTACACTGCGAAACAAGCCGGACGAAACAAGGTGGTCGCTTTCGAATGCGGAATTGAATAAAAACTATTTTCTTATTCGTTTATCAAGGTGATCCAGGCTAGGCAATCGGTTTTGTTTCACTTTTACTGAGTATTTTTATATATGGCGACAAGCCACTGCTTTAAAAATTTTTATCCGCAACCTGTATGGGCGCATTTTGCTACATTGTGCGAAATACCGCGCGCCTCGTTGCATGAAGCCGCGCTGGTCGATCATCTGAGCGTCTGGGCCGAGGCACGCGGCATAACGGCGCGGGTCGATGCTGCGGGCAACCTGATCCTGAAGAAACCCGCCAGTCCCGGTTGCGAGGCGATGCCCGGCGTGATTCTGCAAGGTCATCTCGACATGGTGTGTCAGGTCAATTCCGGCACGCAGCATGATTTCTTGCGCGATCCAGTCAACGGGGTGATGCGCGACGGCTGGATGGTGGCAGAAAACACCACGCTGGGCGCGGACAACGGCATAGGCGTGGCACTCGCGCTGGCAGCACTCGAAGCGCCGGGATTGATACATCCGCAGATGGAGGTGTTGCTCACCATCAATGAGGAATCCGGTATGGATGGCGCGCGCGGGCTCCTGCCCGGCAGCTTGCAGGGCAGGACGCTGATCAATCTGGATAGCGAAGAGTGGGGATATTTCTATCTCGGTTGCGCAGGCGGCGTTGATGTGGAAGTGCGTCATGAGTGCGAGCAGCAGGATATTCCGCCGGGCTATGCGTTGATACGGCTGGAAGTGTCCGGACTCAGTGGTGGCCACTCCGGTATTGACATCCACCTGGGGCGCGGCAATGCGATCAAGCTACTGGCGGAGGCGCTGCGCGATTTGGCTGCGCATACCGATCTGCGCCTGATTGAGATGAAGGGGGGAACAGCGCGCAACGCGATTCCGCGCGAGGCGTATGCCGTGTGCGCGCTGCCCGTTGCGATGGCGTCGAATATCGACGCATGGGTGCAGCATCGCCATGAAACCTGGAAGACGCGTTTTAAAGAGGCCGATACGGACGTGTCGCTGGCGTGCAAGCATTACGACGCCACGCCGGACACAGGCATTGCTCACACAGCGCCACTGCTGGCTTTCCTCGACATAGTCGCGAATGGGGTGGCGCGCGTGAGTGAGGATTTCCCCGGTGTGACCGACACCTCGAGCAATCTGGGGGTGGCTGTTCTGGAGCAAGGCGTTTTCAGGGCAACATTCAAGGTGCGCTCGTTGCTGGATGAACGCGCGGATGCGCTGGCCGACAAGCTGATTTCATACGCCGTCGGCTACGGCTTGCGTGCATGGAAACATGGTGCGTATCCGGGCTGGACACCGAATCCGGCCTCCGGTTTGCTGGCGTTGTGCCAACAGGTTTACAGCGCGCAATTCGGTCAACCCGCCGGATTGCAGGTGATTCACGCCGGACTGGAATGCGGGCTGCTTGCCGCCAGCCATCCGCATCTGGAGATGATCTCCTTCGGGCCGGATATATGCGGCGCGCATGCGCCCGGCGAGCGGGTGGAAATCGCCTCTGTCGCGCGCTGCTGGACGTTGCTCAGGGCGATATTGCAGGCGCTGGCCAGGCCGTGATGCGACTCGAACCCAGCAGTTCCCGCCTGCCGCCGCGCTTGCCACACAGCCCGCCAGCGCGTGCGCCAGCTTATGAATTACGTATTGATTTTCCAGCAGCTTGATTTGGCTGGATGCCGCGCCTTGGGCGGTGTCTACCACCCCGCCCACCAAGGCAGCATTGAGGGCACTCTCCAGACTCCCGCCGTTTATCGCCGCATCGGTCAGGGCGCGCCCCGTAGCGTTAACCAGGTTGTAGGTGAATTTGTCCACCAGGCTGGCATCAATGAGCGATAGCTTGTTCCTGAGGGTTTGTATCTCTGGCAGGGCGTTGAGGCCGTCCAGTACGCCTGCGGTGAGGGCTGCGGTCAGCGCGGCTTTGGCGGTGTTGCTGTTGGCAAGGTCGGTAAGGGTTTTGCCGATATTGCCCTTGTTGTTGATGAGGGTGATGCTGGCTTGGGCGGCAAGGCTGGTGAAGGCGGCATTCGCCATGAGGCTGGTAGTTGTGCCCGTCGTACCGAGCAGGCTTGCCCCTGGTCCGCCTGTCGCCCACGCCACCGCCACCGCAACCAGGGCTGCGCCTGCCGGGGTCAATCCTTGTTGCTGGTAACTCCACTGGTCAAAGGCGAGTTTGACGGGTTGCCAGTTGACATCACTGCGGGCGGCGAGGTCGTTCAGATAGCCCATGCCGGGTTGGGCGGCAAGCGTCTGGATTTGGGTTTTGAGGGGGCTGCCGTCCGGCACTTGCACCACCAAGCCGCCGGGGGCGGTGAAGGTGGTGTTGCCCACGAAGCCGGGCAGGGCAAAGGTTTCGCTGGTGTTGCCCGAACCCGATTGCTTCTGCCAGAGGACGTAGTTGGATTCGCGGGTATGGGCGGTTTGGAGGGGGCGGCCGCGCCTGCCAAGGGTGACGGTTGCGACAAACCTGGCGGCAGAGTTTACCGCAAGCATCGGGTGGAAGGTCGGCTTGGGACTCGATTTATAACGGGATTGAACAATCAAAATATGTGCCTATTTTATTGATTACAAATGAGGTTTGGTTAAATCAACCCTATTGTCCAACATCCGGCGGAATGCCCGTTGGTTATTGCACCCTACCGCGCTGCAACCCGCACGTCAAAGCCGTTTATGAACGCCTGCTTGCCCGAGGCAAGTCCAAGATGTCCGCCCTCGGTGCCTCAATGCGCAAGCTGGTGCATTTGTGCTTCGGCGTGCTTAAAACTCAGCAGCCTTATGAGCACGATCATGCAAAAACAACTTGGCCGTAAAGACGGTATCTACCGCGCTCAATTTACCAACCCCAATTAGTGCTAGACCACTCGTGCGGAAGTAAAAAAAATACAACCAAGGCTCCAATAATGAACATGCTTGGAATTGCTACGGCAATTTGTATAACTTGCACATAGAAGAACTTGCTCTTAAAAGAAGTAAATTGCGCCAAAATTTTTCGCACTTTTAATGCAAGATAAACACAATAACAACTCGCGAGAATCGGAATGTCTGCTCCTATTGAGTTAATCATCCCGTCAAAATTACCTTTTACAGTGTCTAGGCAACATGCCTTCCAATAGGCATAGCTCGTGTGTCCTCCGTAATTAAAAACCCATAATCCGTAGAATAATATCGGTAATACCGCGATTAAGAAGTCCCAATCGAGGACTTTAAGTACCGAAACTCTCAAAATATGGCGGGCGGAATTCATGGCTGACCTCCCATGTTGATCAGGGAGTTGAACAATGCTCTCAAAGGATTTTTTTCTCTGTCACCGAGTCCCCCGGGCACGTTTGATGTTCCTGTATTGGGCGGGCTAATAAAACTCCTCAACAACCTGATGTCCGCATCGGTATTACTGTTGTAAAAACCAGCTCCACAGAAATCTAGGTAACAACTAAATGTTGTCGTATCTGACGGGTAACTACGGAGGTTTGTATTCTTAATGTCAGTCGCATAAACACGCAGTAAGGCATCTTCTTGGGAATAATTGTCTTTATCCGTTCTGTATAGGGTATATCGACCATTCCGCCAAGCATCTAAGGTGCCCCCTGATGATGAATCATTAACAGCAGGAGATAGCATCCCATTTTGTTTTAGCGATTCTAATACATACCCGTACTTCCCATCTGGAAGAAGGATAGGCTCACCTAAGTCGCGTCGAATATCTGCGGAGAATTGATCGGCACGATCTCGCTCTACAACGTTGGCACGATGGTCGGCGAAAGCCCCCATCACAAGGTTGTTTAATGGTCTTGAAATAAGCTTCAACGCATTATTCCTAACCGCCACTTCCGCCGTGGTAATCGCCGTCTGCGCATTGCCGCCCGTGTAAGCACTGATACCGCCCGCTGCCAGTTTGGAGATGCTCAGCACCTTGT
>JAURZN010000070.1 GCA_030653355.1 Gallionella sp.
AACTCCACTGGTCAAAGGCGAGTTTGACGGGTTGCCAGTTCACATCGCGGCGTGCGGCGAGGTCGTTCAGATAGCCCATGCCGGGTTGGGCGGCAAGCGTCTGGATTTGGGCTTTGAGCAGACTGCCGTCCGGCACTTGCACCACCAAGCCGCCGGGGGCGGTGAAGGTGGTGTTGCCCACGAAGCCGGGCAGGGCGAAGGTTTCGCTGGTGTTGCCCGAACCCGATTGCTTTTGCCAGACGACATAGTTGGATTCGCGGGTTTGGGCGGTTTGCGGGGGGCGGCTGCGCCGGTCAAGGGTGACGGATGCGACAAACCTGGCGGCAGAGTTTACCGCAAGCATCGGGTGGAAGGTCGGCTTGGGACTCGATTTATAACGGGATTGGACAATCAAAGCATGTGCCTATTTGGTTGATTATAAATATCATTTAATTAAATCGAGTCTGAGCCCATTTACTCCTTCTGCCCCATTTCTCCGTAACCCCATTTCTGGGTGCCGCGCTAATCCATGATGCGTTTGCACCACAGGAATTGCCCAGTGTGGTAGTCAAGTTCAAAGTAATACTTGCCAGCGTATTCCACCCAGGCTGTGACACCAAACTTTCCCTTTATGCCATCGGCGGGGTTGACGTAGGGCTCGCTGATGTTTGCAAAGCTGGTAGGGGGTTGTCCAGACTCGGGACTGGTGGAACCCGTCATCTGCCATGGAACCGTCAAGCGCATGCGCTCTTTGCCGTAGGCATCGAGCAGGAGGCAGTTGTCGGGTTGTGCTGGGGAGTTCCGTTCAAAACAAATAAAACCATTGGCATCAGGTAAGACATGCCAATAGCCGCCCCGAAGTGCTTCATGTTGTTGACCATCCAGCAGCCAAGTATAACGAACAATTGGTCCATAAAATGTGCAATTTGGATTGCCAGAGAAATCCTTTTCTAATATGGATTGTCCTTTTGTATTGTGCAAAGAAAATGCTTCAATTTTCTTCATGGAAGCACCCTTCCGCTGCCTTCAACAAATTTGAAAGTACTCGATCTATCTGCTCTGCCAATTAAAAAATTCAACTGATTTCCGCCACCGCCTGCCGCCCCGCCCTGGCTACCTACAAGGCCAACCTGTGCCTGAATCGGTTTGGTAATTTCAATTTCGATGACGTAGCCCACGTCCTGTTTAAACCCTGGTGTGATGGCAAGCTGGTTACGGGCATAGGCTTGGCTCGTGACGTTGTCGAATGTAGCCCAGCCCCCAAATGCTTGTGATGTATCTCCACTCCTGATGGCATCAAAATCTGTCTTACTCACCACCATCTGCACCCTGGTCCCCGGCGTGAGCGTGGTCTCGATAACTGTTGACCCGGTTTTCCAGGCGGGAGCGTAGCTGTAAGCATTCATCAAGCTATTAACTTCATCAGCACTCTTGAAGCTTTGAATTGCTCCGATTTGCACCCCCCTGAGTGCCATATCAGAAATAAACTGAGTTGTAAGCTGTGAGCTCCGCGCCAGTGCCTCACTAATTACCTTGGTTCCTGTCCTGGCAGTGACAGCGACTACCTTGCCTGTGCCAAGTGCGACCGTGCCCGCACCCACCACATCCAGAGCCAGTCTCCCTGCTTCGACCCCCGCAGTCACCGAGCCACCCCAGCCGCCTTCGTTATAGGCTCGGGTTTGCATGTCGATGCGCAAGCGGTAGTCGTCAGCAATTTGGCTGCCTACCTTGGCCCGAAACTCGGGATCGTTCACTATTGCGCCAAGTGCGGTCAGGGTTTCGCGAGGATTCATCGCCATATCTGCCAGTGCGAACGCTTGCTCAGCGGACTGATAGCCAATTCCGGCAACGATGCCAACCACCATGCCAATATCTTGCGTCGCGCTCACGCCGTCATACCTGAGCTTGACCCCTATTGCGCAGGCCAGTGTCTGACAAGCAGCCAGCTCACGCGCCTTCAGTTGTTTTTGTGTTTCTGTCAGATAGTTATTCCTCACCGCCACTTCCGCCGTGGTTATCGCCGTCTGGGCATCACCCCCCGTATAGGCACTGATACCGCCCGCTGCCAGTTTGGACACGCTCAATACCTTGTTGTTATAAGCGTCCCACTCCGCTTGTGTGGCGGTGATAGAGGGCTTGGTGAACAACCCCGCCACCATCTCCCCCACTGCCGCGCCTATCGCTCCATCCTGGCACGCGCCGCCTGCCGCCGCGCCTGCCACACAGCCGCTTAGGGCGTGGGCGAGTTTATGTAGCACGTATTGATTTTCCAGCCCCTTGATTTGGCTCGCCACCGCGCCTTGGGCAGTATCCACCACTCCGCCCACCAGTGCCGCATTGAGCGCGTTTTCCAGAGTGCCGCCGTTTATCGCGGCATCGGTTAGGGCGCGTCCGGTGGCGTTGACGAGGTTGTAGGTGAACTTGTCCACCAAACTGGCATCGGCGGCGGTGAGGGTGTTCCTCAGGCTTTGCATTTCGGGCAGGGTGTTGAGGCCGTCCAGTACGCCTGCGGTGAGTGCGGCGGTTAAGGCGGCTTTGGCGGTGTTGCTGCTGGCGAGGTCGCTGAGGGTTTTGCCGAGGTTGCCCTGGTTGTTGATGAGGGTGATGCTGGCTTGGGCGGCAAGGCTGGTGAAGGCGGCATTCGCCATGAGGCTGGTAGTTGTGCCCGTCGTACCGAGCAGGCTTGCCCCTGTTCCGCCTGTCGCCCACGCCACCGCCACCGCAACCAGGGCTGCGCCTGCCGGGGTCAATCCTTGTTGCTGGTAACTCCACTGGTCAAAGGCGAGTTTGACCGGTTGCCAGTTGAAATCGCTACGGTTGGTGAGGGTGTTCAGGTAGCCCATGCCGGGTTGGGCGGCAAGCGTCTGGATTTGGGCTTTGAGCGGACTGCCGTCCGGCACTTGCACCACCAAGCCGCCGGGTGCGTTGAACGTTACTCCGCCGACGAAGCCGGGCAGGGCGAAGGTTTCGGTGGTGCCGCCCGAGCCGGATTGCTTTTGCCAGACGACGTAGTCGGATTCGCTGGTTTGGGCTGTTTGGAGGGGGCGGTTTCGCCTGCCAAGGGTGACGGATGCGGCAAAACGGGCAGCTGGGTTTGCCGCAAGCGTCGGGTTGAAACTTGGTTTGCAACGGGTCTGAACAATCAAAATTGTGTGCCTATTTAATTGATTACAAATGAGGTTTAACTGAATCCACCCTATTTACTCAACATCCGGCGCAATAACGATTGCGCCCTACCGCGCTCCCTTACAATCCTTCATGCGGGAGAAAAAACCAAAGGATCAGCATTGACGCAATGAATATACTCGGAATGGCCACTACAATTTGTGCTATTTGCACATAAAAATATCTATCGTTAAAGGAAGTAAATTTTGTTAGAAATTCCCTGCCTTTTAACACAAAGTAAAGACAACAACAGCAAGCCAACATAACGCCAAACATATCCATCGAACCAGTCATTTCAAGGTATCCACCCTCTCCCCAAATGGTGGCATCACTACTCCTAGCAAGAGTTAGATCGCCCGCGCTTTTAGGGAAAGCCAGATCGGCTACACTGGTGCAGTTTTTCACCCAGTAACTTGAACTACTATCTCTCGCATATATAGCAAAACCGAGCCCATAAAAAACCATCGGCAACATCGCTATTAAAAAATCCCAGTGGAACAAGTTGGTTGCACCCACCTTTAGCATTTGGAGAAGGCGACTCATGGTTGACCTCCCACGTTGATCAGGGAATTGAACAATGCCCTCAAAGGATTTTTTTCTCTGTCACCGAGTCCTCCAGGTACGTTTAATGTTCCTGTATTGGGTGGACTAATAAAACTCCTCAACAACCTGATGTCCGCATCGGTATTGCTGTTATAAAAACTGCTCGGACAGAAATCTAGGTAGCAGCTTACGGATGCTGTGTCTGATGGATAAATACGGTTACGGGCGGCGGTTATGTCGTTCGCATAAACACGGAGCAAAGCATCTTCCGATGAGTAGTTATCTTTATCAGTTCGATACAGCGTATAGGCATTTTTTGCCCATGAATCCAGCGATCCGCCTACCCTTGTATCGTTGGCTACAGGGTAAAGATATTGGTTGTCTTTTGACCTTAAAGACTCCAATACATACCCGTATTTCCCGTCTGGAAGAAGGATAGGCTCACCTAAATCTCGTCGAATATCCGCTGAAAATTGATCGGCACGATCTCGCTCCACAACGTTGGCGCGATGGTCGACGATTGCTCCCGCAGGGTTGTTTAATGGTCTTGAAATAAGCTTCAACGCATTATTCCTAACCGCCACTTCCGCCGTGGTAATCGCCGTCTGCGCATTGCCGCCCGTGTAAGCACTGATACCGCCCGCTGCCAGTTT
Source organism: Gallionella sp. (assembly GCA_030653355.1). Classification (GTDB taxonomy): domain Bacteria; phylum Pseudomonadota; class Gammaproteobacteria; order Burkholderiales; family Gallionellaceae; genus Gallionella. Next base: position 4,341 of record JAURZN010000070.1, read on the forward strand.
GGAGATGCTCAGCACCTTGT
>JAURZN010000048.1 GCA_030653355.1 Gallionella sp.
ACAGGAAGATAACAGATTAAATTCGTCGGCATAGCGCGAAAACTCGGCATATTGCTCAGGCGTATGGCTGCCCGTGACGACCTCCAGAGCCTGTCCGCCCAGCTCAACGAATTCGGTGAGCAACTCGTGCATGGTTTTTTCCCCATGCTGTGTCGCCCGACCATATAGCGACCGGGATGTGCCAGCACCGCCACCCCGCCGCTGCCGCATATCCAGCTGACCGCATCGGCCAGATTCGCCCATTGATGCGGCACATAACCCGGCTTCCCGGTTGCCAGATAACGGTTGAAAACGCTTTTCACATCCTTGCAATGCCCGGCCTCGACCAGATAACGCGCAAAATGCGTGCGCCCTATCATGTTCGGATTACTCGCGTGCTTGAGCGCACCCGCCAGCACGCCACCGATGCCGGCCTTGGCCAGCTCATCAGCCATTTTCTCGGCACGTTTGCCGCGTCCGCTGCGCACCAGACGCAAACCTTCCTGCAACGGCGCATAAGCCGGATCAATGCCCAGCCCGACGATATGCAAGGTATGTTTACGCCATGACACCGAAATTTCTACGCCGTTGATGAAGCGCATGCCATGTTGCAGTGCAACGCTACGTGCCTCGTCCAGACCATCGGTGTCGTCATGATCGGTCAAAGCCAGCACTTTCACGCCGCGTTCAAATGCGCGGTTTACCACTTCGCCCGGGGTGAGCGTACCGTCTGAGATATTGGAGTGACAGTGCAAATCGTAATCTAGCATCAGAGTTTTTTCACGCGTCGCCGCCGCCTTTCTTCATTACCTTGCCTTCTTCGGCACGTCTGCGGCGCACTTCCTTGGGGTCAGCCAGAAGCGGGCGATATATCTCGATGCGGTCCTTGTCGCGCAGCTCGGTGTCGGGTTTGGTCAACTTGCCGAATATCCCCAGCTTGTGGGCGGACAAGTCCAACTGCGGATATTTTCCAAGCAGACCGCTGGCCAGCAGCCCTTCCATCACCGTGGTGCCCGCCGGCAGTTCCTTTTTCAGCAAAATCTGCTCATCGGGCAAGGCATAAACCACTTCAATATTGATTTTCTCGTTCATACCTCTGGGTAAACCTTTTCTGCTC
>JAURZN010000125.1 GCA_030653355.1 Gallionella sp.
CTTGGGCAATTTGCAAAATAGAAATATTGTTCTGGGTGCTTTGCAGAATCTGCCACAGGTTGCAGCAGCTTCAGATGATGAGGCGCTACATTTCATCGAGAATAATGCACTTTTTGGTACTGGAATCGGATACATCGATGCGCATCTGTTGGCTGCTGTGCGGCTCTCTCCAGGTGCGTTGCTGTGGACACGTGACAAACGGTTGTTGGCAGAGAGTGCTCGGCTAGGTTTGTGCGTGAATTTGACGCATTGATTAGGGTTGATTAAATCGTCCTGCCTTTAGCAGTGAATGGGAGTGAAGTAGGAAGTGTGGCGGGAGCAGTGCGAAGCGATCCAGAGTTTTGCTGAAAACCTCTGGATTGCCGCAGCCCTTCGGGTTTCGCAATGACGACGCGGATTGCCACAGTCACTCGGGCTTCGCACTGAGCGTGCGAATAAATTGGTAGCTACAGGAGTCATTTTAATCGGGGTGTTAGAGCTATGATTTTAGTAACGGGCAGTGCAGGTTTTATCGGGTCGAATTTCGTTCTGGACTGGTGCGCGCAGCACGATGAAGCAGTTGTCAGCTTGGACAAGCTGACCTACGCGGGCAATCTGGAAAGCCTCGCTACGCTGAAGAATAATCCGCGCCATATCTTCGTGCAGGGCGACATCGGCGATGCGGAGCTGGTGGGCAAGCTGCTGGCAGAGCATCGACCGCGTGCGGTGGTCAATTTTGCGGCGGAAAGCCATGTGGATCGCTCCATTCACGGCCCCGAAGACTTTATCCAGACCAATATCGTCGGCACCTTCCATCTACTGGAGGCGGTACGCGCCTACTGGCAGAAGCTCCCCTCCCCCGTGAGCGGGGGAGGGGTTGGGGGAGAGGGCGCTACCAAAACCGACTTCCGCTTTCTGCATGTTTCTACCGATGAAGTGTATGGCTCGCTCGCAAAGGATGAACCTGCCTTTACGGAAACGCACCGTTACGAGCCTAACAGTCCGTATTCGGCCAGTAAGGCGGCCAGCGATCATCTGGTGCGCGCCTATCATCACACCTATGGCTTGCCGGTACTCACTACCAACTGTTCCAACAACTACGGCCCCTATCACTTTCCCGAAAAACTCATCCCGTTGCTGATCGTCAACGCTTTGGCGGGCAAGGTGTTGCCAGTCTATGGCGATGGCCAGCAAATCCGCGACTGGCTGTACGTGAAGGATCATTGCAGCGCAATCCGCTGTGTGCTGGAAAAAGGCAAGTTGGGCGAGGTTTACAATGTCGGCGGCTGGAATGAAAAAGCCAATCTCGATATCGTCCATACCGTCTGCGACCTGTTGGATGAGCTGCGTCCCATGAAACTGGTAAGTAGTGAGTGGTCAGTGGCAAGTGGAGAGACTCACCACTCACCACTGACCACTGACCACTCACGATCTGCCACTTACCGCTCTTTAATCACTTTCGTCACCGACCGCCCCGGTCATGATCGCCGTTATGCTATCGACGCACGCAAGATAGAACGCGAACTGGGCTGGAAACCGGCGGAAACCTTCGAGACCGGCATCCGCAAGACGGTGCAGTGGTATCTGGACAATCAGGACTGGGTGAATAACGTGTTGTCGGGCGATTACCGAAACTGGGTTGAGAAGCAATATGGGAAGTAGTGTACCCGCAAGGGGTAGGCCGTGCGGTTCCCGTAGCTTGCGCTACGACCGCCACGCTCAGTGGTGAATGGAAAGCAAAGCCAGAAAAATCATATGAAAATTCTGTTACTCGGTAAAAACGGTCAGGTCGGCTGGGAATTACAGCGCAGTCTGGCGCCGTTGGGAGAAGTCATTGCGCTTGCATCAGACAACCTGGAATATTGCGGCAATCTGACTGATTTGGCCGGCCTCGCCGAGACCGTTCGGGCCATAGCACCCGACGTCATTGTAAACGCGGCCGCGCATACCGCTGTGGATAAGACTGAAAGCGAGGCGGGTCTGGCGCGTACCATCAACGCGCTCGCGCCCGGCGTGTTGGCTGAAGAGGCTAACAGATTGAATGCATGGCTGATTCATTATTCGACAGATTATGTGTTTGACGGCAGCGGTGATCAGCCATGGGTGGAGACCGATCCGGTCGGCCCGTTGAGTGTGTATGGCGCGACCAAACTGGAAGGCGAACAGCTGATCCGGCAATCGGGTTGCAAACATCTTATCTTCCGCACCAGCTGGGTTTACGGCGCGCGCGGCGGCAACTTTGCCAAGACCATGTTGCGGCTGGCGCAGGAGCGCGACAGTTTGAAGGTCATCGATGACCAGATCGGTGCGCCAACCGGTGCGGATTTGCTGGCCGATGTGACGGCTCACGCAATACGCGCATCCCGACAACACCCGGAAGTTTCCGGACTGTATCATCTGACCGCCAGCGGCGAGACATCGTGGTATGGCCATGCCAGCTTTGTGCTCGACTATGCACGGCGTGCGGGCGTTGCGCTCAAAGTTGCACCAGATGCGATTGAAGCCGTGCCGACCTCAGCCTTTCCAACACCCGCCAAACGTCCGCATAATTCGCGACTTAATACAGATAAATTACAACAATCCTTCGGGCTGTATCTGCCACACTGGCACGCAGGCGTGACAAGAATGCTTACCGAAGTGCTGGATGGGGAATGGTGAGTAGTAAGTGGTAAGTGGTGTACCCGCAAGGGGTAGGCCGTACGGTTCCCGTGGCTTGCGCTACGACCGCTACGCTCAGTGGTAAGTGGTAACTATTGACCGAGAATGGAGTGGTGAATGGGTAGTAAGCCGCACGAACAATTGGAGGCGTGGAGAATTTCCATGCAGTTGGTGAAAGCCGTATATCAATTGACGGCTGATTTTCCGGCTGAAAAGCGTTTCGGATTGGCGCAACAAATGAGGCGGGCGGCAGTGTCCGTGCCAAGTAATATTGCCGAGGGTGCCGGACGGAACGGTGCAAAGGAATTTTTGAATTTTATGGGTATCGCGCGTGGATCATTGGCAGAATTGGAAACACAGCTACAACTAGCGGTCATGCTGGACTTTATTACTCCTGACTACGTTGCTTTTGAATTAACAGAACGCACCGGAAAGTTACTGACCGGCCTACACAAAAAATTGAGCACAACATGAACCCACTCACCACTCACCACTCACCACTTCCCACTTCCCACTCACCACTGACCAGAAAGGGCATCATTCTCGCCGGCGGTTCCGGTACGCGTCTGCACCCGGTCACGCTGGCGGTTTCCAAACAGTTGTTGCCGGTGTATGACAAGCCGATGATCTACTATCCGCTGTCCACGCTGATGCTGGCCGGGATACGCGACATTCTGATCATATCCACCCCGCAGGACACGCCGCGTTTTGAGCAATTGCTGGGCGACGGCAGCGCGTGGGGATTGAATCTGCAATATGCCGTACAGGAATCTCCGGACGGACTGGCGCAGGCCTTTATCATCGGCCGCGAATTCATCGGTAAGGATCCTTCTGCGCTGGTGCTGGGCGACAATATTTATTATGGGCATTCCTTTCAGGCACAACTCAACAAGGCCGCCGTGCGGACCGACGGTGCGACCGTGTTTGCCTACCATGTGCGCGACCCGGAACGCTATGGCGTAGTGGAATTTGACAGGTCGGGTCGTGCCGTCTCGCTGGAGGAGAAACCTGTAAAACCCAAATCCAGCTACGCCGTCACCGGGCTGTATTTTTACGATAACGACGTGCTGGATATCGCGGCTGACCTCAAGCCTTCGCCGCGCGGCGAGCTGGAAATCACCGACATCAACCGTATTTATTTGGAGCAAAATCGCTTGTCGGTGGAAATTATGGGGCGCGGCTTTGCCTGGCTGGATACCGGTACGCACGAATCGCTGCTTGAGGCAAGCCAGTTCATCCAGACCGTCGAGCGTCGCCAGGGGCTGAAAATCGCCTGCCCTGAAGAGATTGCTTTCAACAAGGGTTTTATTAATGCGGAACAACTGGAAAAACTGGCCATGCCGTTAATCAAGGGAGGTTACGGTGCGTATCTGATGCAAGTTCTCCGAGAAGGAAAAATGTTCGCATGAAAGCGACTCCAACGGACATATCCGGTTTGCTGATTATTGAACCCAAAGTATTTAGTGATGACAGGGGGTTCTTTTATGAAAGCTTTAATCGCCTGAAATTTGTTGAATTAGCAGGGCGTGAAGTTGATTTTGTGCAGGATAATCATTCACGCTCCGTGCAGCACGCGTTACATGGCTTACACTATCAAATTAAACATCCGCAAGCCAAACTGGTGCGTGTGGTGCAGGGAGCGGTGCTGGATGTGGCGGTGGATATCCGTAAGAGCTCGCCTACCTTCGGCCAGCATGTCGCAGTGGAATTGTCCGCCGAAAACAAACGCATGTTCTGGATGCCGGAAGGGTTTGCACACGGCTTCGTGGTACTGTCCGGTACTGCGGATTTCCTCTACAAGACCACGGATTACTGGTTCCCCGAACACGAGCGTTGTTTGCGCTGGAACGATCCGGCATTGGCGATAGACTGGCAGCTGAAAGAAACGCCCGTGCTTTCTGCCAAGGATCAACTAGGCAAAATTCTTACCGAAGCGGAGTTGTTTGATTGAACCAAATGAGTACAGGAAATCCAGCTCGTGAACCACGGATGAAAATCCTCGTCGTAAGGCTGTCGTCACTGGGCGATATTCTGCATTTGTTCCCGGCCATCAGCGATCTGCGCCGCCATTTTCCCGATGCGGAAATTCACTGGCTGGTGGAACCTGCCTTTGCTGAAATGGTGGGTTGGCATTCGGCCGTCAGCAAGGTGATACCGGTGCCGCTGCGCAGCCACAAAAAAAACTGGTGGAGGCTGCCGCGTTTGCTGCGTGGTTTGAAGCAACAACTCAGAGCGGAGCATTACGACATTGTGCTGGATGCGCAGGGTTTGCTTAAGAGTGCGCTGCTGGCGCGTCTTGCGGGGGTGGATATATATGGTTTCCATGCCGATAGCGCGCGCGAACCCCTGGCGGCAAGGTTTTATCTGAAGACCGCCAGCGTAGCCCGCGGCTTGCATGTTATCGAGAAGAATCGCCAGCTTGTGGCCAAACTGTTTGCCGCAGATGTGTCGCAAGCTGCTGATTATGGTTTGTATGCTTTTCATCAGCGGCAATTGGCAGAAAATCTGCCTAAGGCAATCGCAGGTTTGGTCGGTCAGCGCAGCATTGTGCTGTTGCACGGCACAACCTGGAACAGCAAATACTGGCCGGAGTCGTCGTGGATGGAGCTGGTAGGTTTGCTGGCCGAACAGGGCTGGTTGTGTCTGTTGCCCTGGGGCAATGCGCAGGAACACCAGCGCGCTCAGCGTTTGCAGCTTGCCGGAGGCGCGCAGGCACGTGTATTACCCAGGCTGACATTGACTGAATTGATGAGTGTGCTGCTGCACGCTCATGCCTTCGTCAGCGTTGAATCAGGCATAGGCCATCTGGCTAGCGTACTGGATATCCCGGGCATCATGCTGCATGGCCCGACGGATCCGGGCTACAGCGGCATTCCGGGCAAAGCATGTCAGCACATCAGCAGTGGCCTGGATTGTTCACCCTGTTTTAAACGCGACTGTCCCAAACTGGCATCCAAATTGGATATGCCGCCCTGTCAGCGGGAAATCAGCGCGCAGCGTGTGCTGCAGCTATGCCTGCAATTGCCGGATAACACCTGCTGGGATGCGAACATCGTAAAGGGTGGCGCGCAAACTGATAAAATTGACATCGTTTAATCCACGATAGCGCCGCATGACCTACTATTCCCCGCTGATTTCCGCATTGGTCACACTGTTACTGACGCTGATTTTGACCATGCACAAAGATCGGATGATTCAGGACATCCCCAACGAACGCTCCTTGCATGCCGAACCCGTTCCGCGTACCGGGGGTATTGCCTTGATGGCGGGCATAGTGAGCGGCTGGGTGTTCCTGCCCTGGTTGTGGTGGATTGTCTTGCCGGTGCTGGGATTATTTGTCCTGTCGCTGGTTGACGATGTGCGCAGTTTAACGCCGGGGACACGACTGATAGGCCACTTTGCCGCCGCCTCGTGTGTGTTGCTGGGAAGCGGAATAAGCGGGATATGGATGCTGCCTGCATTGTTGTTCATGGTGTGGATGATCAATTTGTATAACTTCATGGATGGCTCGGATGGGTTGGCAGGCGGCATGGCACTGTTCGGTTTTAGCTTCTACGGGATGGCCGGATGGATGAACGGTGATCCGGCTTTTGCCCTGATGAACTTTTCAGTGGGCGCAGCAGCACTGGGTTTTCTTTATCATAATTTCCATCCGGCCAAAGTGTTTCTGGGCGATGCCGGTTCCATCCCGCTCGGTTTCCTCGCGGCGGCTTTTGGCGTATGGGGTTGGCAGCAGGGATACTGGCCATTCTGGTTTCCGGTTCTGGTGTTCTCACCGTTTGTGATGGATGCAACCCTGACGCTGGTAAAACGCGCGCGCAATAAGGAAAAACTGACGGATGCGCATCGCAGCCATTATTATCAACGCCTGGTGCAAATGGGCTGGGGGCATCGCAATACCGCCATTGCGGAATATGCGCTGATGTTGCTGGCGGGCATGTCGGCATTGGCAGGCCTTGCTCTGGATGGCAAGGTTCAGGTTGGTGTGTTGCTCTGCTGGGCTGCGATTTATCTGGGTATGGGCTTGTGGATAGATAGACGCTGGCGTTTGTATCAAAACACAAACAAAGAGAAGAGTCGTAATGCTGCTTAAATCAAACGTACGCACTGTGCTGGCAATCTTGCATGACATCGCGGCAGCCATCCTCTCGTGGCTGCTCGCCTATTTGTTGCGCTTCAATTTTGATTTGCCGCCGGATTTTAGCGCTGAAATGTTACAGACATTGCTGTGGGTCGTCCCGCTGCAAGTGGCGATATTCTGGAAATTCGGCCTGTACCGGGGCATCTGGCATTACGCCAGCCTGAACGATTTGCGCCGCATCGTGCTGGCTGTGCTGCTGGCAGCTACCATTATCCCTTTTGTATTGTGGATGCTGCGCAGTAATCTGGTTGTACCTCGTTCCGTGCTGGTATTGAATCCACTGCTGCTGATTTTATTCATGGGCGGCAGCCGTATTCTGTACCGGATGTGGAAAGAAACCCGATTTCACGGGCGCATGAAGCTGTCCAGCGAGCCGGTGCTGGTGCTGGGTGCCGGTGATGCGGGAGTCATGCTCTCCAAGGATCTGGCGAAAAATCCCGAATGGCAACTGGTGGGCTTTCTGGATGATGATGTTGATAAGAAAAACTGCATTCTCAACGGTGTAAAAGTGTTGGGCACGCTGGATGAATTGAAACGCTGGGTTGATCATTTCGGCATTAAACGCGTAATCATTGCCATGCCAGCACGCTCGCACCAGATGCGTCAACGCGCCATTCAGTTGTGTAATGAGGCGCGGGTAGAGGCGCTGACCGTGCCCTCCTTTGATGATCTGATGAGCGGCAAGGTTGCCGTGTCGCAATTGCGCGCGATCGAGCTGGACGATTTGCTGGGGCGTGATCCGGTGGCGCTGGACAATGCGGGCTTGCAGGAGCTGTTGACCGGCAGCGTCGTGATGGTGACAGGCGCGGGCGGCTCGATAGGTTCCGAGCTGTGCCGCCAGATTGCCCGTTTTACGCCCGCCAGACTGGTGTTGTTTGAATCCAGTGAATTTGCGCTCTATACGCTGGAGCAGGAACTGCAGCGTGTCTTTCCTGCCTTGAGCTATGTGTGCCTGATGGGCGATGTGCGCGATGCGGAGCGCGTAGGCGAAGTCATGCAAGGCTATCAGCCTGCTGTGGTGTTTCACGCCGCGGCTTACAAACACGTGCCGCTGATGGAACAGCACAATGCCTGGCAGGCTGTTCAGAATAACGTGCGCGGTACCTGGACGGTGGCACGCGCCGCCCAGCTGCACGGGGTAGGCAAATTTGTGATGATTTCGACCGACAAGGCGGTGAATCCGACCAATGTGATGGGGGCTTCCAAGCGACTGGCCGAGATGGTCTGTCAATCATTGCAACCCTCTCCAGTCCCTCACCACAATCCTGATGAAACGACTAGCCATTCGACTAAGCTGCCAAAAGGCAGCAGCCAAGTCGCTGGTTATCTCCCGCAAGCGGGCGAGGAGGCAAACGAGAAAGTCACCTCTAAACTTTCCACGCAGTTTGTCATCGTTCGTTTTGGCAATGTATTGGGCAGTACCGGTAGCGTGATTCCGAAATTCCGGGCGCAGATTGTACAAGGCGGCCCGATTACCGTCACTCACCCTGAAATCACCCGCTATTTCATGTCCATACCGGAGGCGGCGCAACTGGTTCTGCAAGCCGGGCTGATGGGTCAGGAGGGGGAAATATTCGTGCTGGACATGGGCGAGTCGGTGAAGATAGTGGATTTGGCAAAACAGCTGATACGTTTGTCCGGTTTTACCGAGGATGAAATCAGGATCGAATTTACCGGCCTGCGTCCCGGCGAAAAACTTTACGAAGAGTTGCTGGCGGACAATGAACACACCCTGCCGACTCCGCATCCGAAACTGCGTATTGCCCAGGCGCGTGCGGCTGATGCCGCGTGGCTGGAGCAACTGTTGGCATGGAGTGCTGTGAGTACCATGCCCGATATGCAGGTGAAGGCGGCGTTGCAGCAATGGGTGCCCGAATATCAGCCCGACCAGTCGCAACCGGGTGTTCAGTCGTGAGGCCTGCCACCGGTTTGCACGATGGGTCAATTGACGGTTTGCAACGCACTGCGCTTTCGTCGTTGCGCGCGAGCACGATACTGCTGGGATTTACCGTGCCGATTTCTGTGGCACTGGACAACGTGTTGTTGGCTATTCTGTTGTTGGGTTTATTGTTCAATGCGCGTGCGGTATGGCAGATTGCCACGCAAAATCCTGTCGCGCGCGCCGCGTGCCTGCTGTTTGTCGCACTTTTTGCGGCCATTTTTTACGGTGTAACACCGTTGCGCGAAGCCGCAGGCGCTTTGGGAAAATATATCGATCTGGTTTTTATTCCGATGTTCATGCTGATGCTATCCAATGAGGTTTTGAGGCGTCGGGCGCAGGGGGCTTTTCTTGCTGCGATGGGGCTGACTTTGTTGTTGTCGTATCTGGTCGGTTTGCACGGCTTGCCGGTTCAGCCGTGGATGAGTGTAGCCGCCACACCCGATAATCCGGTTATTTTTCACAGCCACATTACGCAAAACAATATGATGGCATTCGCTGTATTCCTTGCTTTGCCTAATTTGCGCGACTCGGCTACGCGCGCGGTTCAATGGGCATGGGGTTTGTTTGCCGTGCTGGCGGGCATCAACGTGCTGTTCATGGTGCAGGGCAGAACGGGTTACATTATTTTACTGGTGTTGCTGGGCTGGTTTGCCTGGACTACGCTGGCGCGTTATATGCGGGAGCGTGGCAGCGCATGGGGCTGGCGGCAAGGCGCAGCGCTGATGTTGTTGTTAGTCGGCCTGGTGGCGGCAACCTATTCGGCTTCGCCGCGTCTGCATGACCGTGTGGGTTTGATCGTCTCCGAATTTCACGCGTGGCAACCGAATCACGGCAAGGATACTTCGACCGGGCAGCGTCTGGATTTTTACTATAACAGCCTGAAAATTGTGCAACAGCAGCCATTTTTTGGCGTGGGGACGGGGGGATTTGCTGCGGCATTTGCCAGTCAGACGCAAGGCACGGAAGTGCTGCAAACGCCCAATCCGCATAACGAATATTTGATGATTACCACGCAATCCGGGCTGATCGGTCTGGCAATGTTGCTTTATTTGTTCTACACCCTATGGCGTTATGCGCCATTGCTGGGCACGGTTTTTGAGCAGGATGCGGCGCGCGGACTGGTGCTGGCCTACATGGTCAATGGTGCATTTAATTCTGCATTGCACGATCATGCCGACGGGCTGTTTTTTGCGTTCATGGCGGCTGTGCTGTTCGCCGGGCTCAAACCTGTTCAGCGCGCTGTCGAGGAGGTGGCATGACGAAGCTCTCGGTCATCATCATAGTCAAGAATGAGGCGGGTAACATCGGCGCGTGTATCGCATCAGTCGCGTGGGCGGATGAAATCATCGTGGTGGACTCGGGCAGCAGTGATGGGACTGTGGAGATTTGCCGCGAGCTGGGTGCAAAGGTGTTCGTGCATGACTGGCCCGGCTACGGGCCGCAAAAAAACCGCGCGCTGGATTACGCCAGCCATGATTGGGTGCTGTCGCTGGACGCGGACGAGCGGGTCACGCCGGAATTGCGCGCCGAAATTGAATCCGTGTTGCAAAATCCACAGGCAGACGGCTACGAAATTTCCCGGCTTTCCAGCTTTTGTGGTCGCTTCATGCTGCATTCCGGCTGGTCTCCCGATTATGTGCTGCGCCTGTTTCGCCGTGACAAGGGACGCTTCAGCGATGCGCTGGTACATGAATCCGTGCAGATGCGGGGCAGTAGTGCGCGCTTGCAGCAACGCTTGCAGCATTACAGTTACCGGGATTTTGAGGATGTGCTGGGCAAGCTGAACAATTACTCAAGCGCAGCGGCTGTCATGCTGGAACGCAAGGGGAAAAAGGGTAGCCTGACACAGGCCGTGCTGCATGGTATGTGGGCGTTTTTTCGCACCTATATTCTGCGCGCGGGTTTTCTGGATGGGCGGGAGGGTTTCATGCTGGCCGTAATGAACGCCGAGAACAGCTATTACCGCTACATCAAACTCTGGCTGAAACAGCAGCGCTGATCGTCATCTGGTGTCGTGCTCAGGGCGTCAGCTTATCGATCACCGTCAGCATGTCCCGCGCGATTAGCGTATTGGCATAGTCGGAAATATGGTCGCCATAGCTGTATAGAAATTTACCCTCATGGCTAATGGTGCACAGGTTGCGGGGAATATCGCAGAGTAAGGGCGTGGGATCATAGACTGTCAGGCCGGGATGACGCTGTTGCAATGCCCCGATGAATTGCCGATAGGCTTGCGTGCCGGCAAGGTGGTCGGTATAGCGTATCGTGCAAAGCGGATTTTCCTTGCGCCGCAGGAATTGGTTCAGCAAGGGGCTGGAGGTCGCTCCCCCGCTGATGCAACTGGTGGGGTCGGGGAAAGTCGGGTTGTCGATGACGAATACCACATGCTTCCCAGCTTGTTCCAGCAACTGTATGGTTCGACTATAGTCAGCCGTTCTGTCGGTGGCAGGGGCGGCAGTGATGAATCCCGTGTTGCTATCGACCGGAAAAATACCGCGCAAGGCTACAGTCAGGGCAACGACTTTGATGTCCGGGTTATTAATGACTGTTTCCAGCGCGAGCCGATTTTTTATTTGCTGGTGATCATCGGCTGACGCCTCCCGTTCCTGAGGGAAAACCGAACCTATCATCATCCATTGTCTGCCCGGCTTCGATTCCCGTACCAGGCCGTAGAAAAGCGCCTCGGCCTTGCTATCCCCCAGCAAGGCGTAACGCGCTTCTGCCGTGCCGCCCTTCAGACAATATTGAAAAGCGGATTTCTGTGCCTCGGCAAGGCCGCATTCGTGGTGCAATTTTCCGCGATCGGCCCCGAGCTGCATGGAGCTGTAATCGCCGTTCAGCATTGAAAACTGGCGTGACTTGAAGCCGTCCTGTTTTTTGATCGTCAGTCCGATAGCGCCGAGCACCAGCATGCTCAAACAGAGCATCCATATAAGCTTTCGGGATCGGGGTCTGGCGCGTATCGGGCGTTCGAGGAGTTGATAAGTCAGCCAGGCCAGTAGAATGCTTGCTGCAATCAGCCAGAGCCGGACTGTAACCGTGGGCGTGCCGGATTCCATGATTCGTGCGAAAGAAAGCAAGGGCCAGTGCCACAGGTAAAGCGGATAACTGATGAGTCCGAACCAGACCAGTAAACGATGCGACAGCACTTGCCGGTTCAACCAGGTTTGCTCGCCGGCATAGATCAGGCATGCCGCGCCCAGCGTGGGCAGCAACGCCCATGCGCCGGGGAAAGCGTCATCGCGGTTGACGATAAGGATGGCACTCAGTATCAGGCACAACCCGACCCAGGAGATGAGGGAACGATTCACTGCGCTCGTTACGGGTTTACGCGCGGCGAGATACGCCAGTCCGGCGCCCAACGCCAGTTCCCAGAAACGGGTCAGGGGGGAATAAAAGTCGGCCACGACATCGTGCTGTACAGTCATCAGGCTGTAGCTCAGTGAAATCCCCAGCACGCCCATGAATGCCCAACCCAGGTGGCGGGAATAGCGCCAGAAGAAAGCCAGAAACAAGGGCCAGACGATATAGAACTGCTCTTCAATGCCTAAGGACCAGAGATGCAGCAGGGGTTTGGTATCGGCCGCATTATCGAAATATCCCGCTTCCTTCCAGAGGATGAGGTTGGATATGAACGCGACTCCTGCGACGACATGCTTGCCCAGTTGTTCATATTCGCCCGGCGTCAGTATCACCCAGCCCATCACCACGCAGGCGAGCAGTACGACACTTAACGCCGGAAAGATGCGCCTGACCCGGCGAGCATAGAAGGTCTTGATGCTGAATTTTCCGGCAGCTAACTCTTCCCAGATATGTTTGGAAATCAGGAAGCCGGAAATGACAAAAAATATGTCCACGCGGACGAATACCCCATGTAGCTGCGAGGGAAAGGCGTGGAAGATCACTACCGCGAGCACGGCAATGGCCCGCAGGCCGTCGATGTCGGGCCGGTAATCGCTGCGGCTGGAGCGCGCTTCGCCGCGTGCGGGGACGCTGGCTGGCGCAGCTATGGAGCCGAAGATGAGCGATCTGAGTTTTTGCACAGGCCGTATATCATTCATTCAGCAAGGTGGTTTTTCTGCGGGTACTTGCTTACTATTCGGGTCTTTGCGCCGGGAGCCGGATTATAGCGGCTTTAATTCGAAAACTGATGACTGCGACTATCGACAAGAAACTGAAACTGCTGCATGTGGTGCGCCGCTACGGCCCGGTGGGCGGCATGGAGCGTTACGTGTGGGAAATCACCCGCGAGTTGCGCGATCTCGGTCATCAGGTCGAAGTGATCTGTGAAGAATGTTTGGCTGAAAAACCTGCGGGTATTGTCGTTCATGAGCTGGGAACGATTGCGCCGCGCCCGCGCTGGCTGGCCTTGCTGCGCTTTGGCAAGCGGGTGGCGCGCTGGCTGGAGACGAATCCGCGCCCGGGCAGTGTGATCCACAGCCACGAGCGCCTGAGTTCACATCACATCACCACCTTTCACGGCCCGCCTTTCGCCACCGTTTTTGAAAAACCGTGGTGGCGACTGATTTCCTTGCGCGTGGCGATGCAGTTATTTCTGGAACGGCGCGAGCTCTCAGTCGCGACACATATCGTGCCCAATTCGCAATTCATCAGCAAACAGCTGGCGCATTACTACCCCGAGCTGGCGCACAAGTTGACGGAACCTGTCGTGCCGGGCGTGACGGTAACGGTGTTGCGCGAACCGCGTCGTGTTGCCGTTGATGGCGGTATCATCGGATTTGTCGGCAGAGAGTGGCAACGCAAGGGCTTGCCTCTGGCCGTGAAAATCGTTGCACAAATGCGCCGCGAACGGCCTGATTTGCAACTGCGTGTGGTGGGGCCGGAAGTTAAGGAGGTACAACATCTGTTTGCCGACTGGCATGGCGGCTATCAGCTATTGGGTTGGAGCGATCAGGCTCACTATGCCGAATTTGACGTGTTGCTGCACCCCGCACGGGCGGAACCTTATGGCATGGTCATCAGTGAAGCGATGGCGACCCGGGTGCCGGTGGTAATCTCAGATGTATGCGGTGCCGCGCCGCAAGTTACGGCGGATGCGGGCGCGGTATTGCCGCTTGCCGCTACGACTGCGGAATGGGCGGACGCGGTTGAAGGACAATTGCGACGCGGCGACGAGCCGCCCCGATTCCTCCGAAGCTGGCAGGATGTGGCGCTTGAATATGAGATAATTTACCGGGAATTCTTGACGGGGCAATCAACGCTTCATCCACAGTAGCCTTCATTTCGCGACCAGCGTGAGTAAATAAGCAAAAAATGAGCCATCCTGCACCCCTGCTTTCCGTCGTCATTCCGGTATATAAGGCCGAGCACTGCCTCGATGAATTATATCGACGTCTTAAAACCGCGCTGGAGAGCATCTCGCCGGAGTTTGAAATCATACTGGTCGAAGACTGTGGCGGCGACGGGTCGTGGCAGGCGATTACACGGCTGGCCGCCGCCGATGCGCGCGTGCGCGGTATCCAGTTCAGCCGTAATTTCGGCCAGCACTACGGTATCACTGCCGGGCTGGATCACTGTCGTGGCGACTGGGTGGTGGTGATGGATTGCGATTTGCAGGACAGGCCGGAAGAGATACCGCGCCTGTATGCACGGGCTCAGCAGGGCTTCGATGTTGTGCTGGCGCGGCGCGGCAAGCGCCAGGATCCGCTGCTCAAACGCTTTACTTCGTGGCTGTTCTATCGACTGTTCAGCTATCTTGCCGATATCGACTACGACGGGCAGACGGGCAATTTCCGCATCATGTCGCGCAAGGTCGTGGTCAGTTTTTTGCGCATGCGCGAACAATTGCGCTTTTTCGGCGGTCTGGTGCAGTGGCTGGGTTTTCCTACCGACAGCATAGAGGTGGCGCACGCCGAACGTTTCGAGGGTAACTCCACATATACTTTTTCCAAACTGTGGAAGCTCGCCGCCGAAACCATCATCGCGTATTCCGACAAACCGCTACGGCTGGCGGTGCGATTCGGCTTCATGATGGCCTTCTTCTCCTTTTGCTATGGCATGTACATACTGGGACATGCCTTGTTATACGGATCACCGATTCCAGGCTGGAACAGTCTGATTGTCTCGTTGTATTTCATTGGCGGCATCATCATATCCATACTCGGTATCATCGGCATTTATCTGGGCAAGACGTTCGATGAAAGCAAGAAGCGGCCGTTGTATATCGTCAGGCGGGCTACCTTTGATGAACACGTTGATTAAGCCTACGCCGTGGGATGCGGCGGCGTTCGGTATCAACACCTGGGAGCTGCTCGACTATTCCGAGGCCGCGTTGCAACAGGCGGCGCAGACGGCAGGCCATCACACTCTCAAGGTCGATCCTCTGGCGGACAAGCGTCTGCTGCACGAATACGGTTTTTATTACTGCGACACGCTGGTGGAACCGCATTGTGATGCGGCTCGCTTACGCAAGCGGCAGCATGCAGATGCAACCATTTCCAGGGTGGTTGATGTTGAACAGGCAGTGTCGATTTGCCATGGTGCGTTTGCGCACGGTCGTTTTCACCGGGATTTCAACTTGCCACGGGCAGGCGCCGACCTGCGCTATGACAATTGGCTGAGGCAATTGCTCGCAGCCGGGCAGGTTTACGGCTTGTATTGGCAGGGTGAATTGGCGGGGTTCATCGCTTGCAGCGGCAATAATCTGTTGCTGCATGCGCTGGCTGAACAGCATCGCGGCCGTGGCCGGGCAAAATACTGGTGGAGTGCAGTGTGCGGTGAATTGCTGGCGCTGGGGCATGAGGAAGTGAAAAGTTCGGTTTCCGCCAGCAATCTCGCCGTGCTCAATCTGTATGCTTCGCTGGGTTTTAGTTTCAAACATCCGCAGGATATATACCATCGCATGACGCAAACTATAGATGAAACAAACGGTCGGCCCGCATGAGCTATTTTTATATCTTCATGACCATTTTGCTGACCGTGTACGGTCAGATCGCAATTAAATGGCAGGTACTTAAAGTCGGCGCCTTGCCCGAAGGGACGGCAGAAAAGGTCAGCTTTTTGCTGCATCTGTTGCTCAATCCCTGGATTGTGAGTGCGCTCGCCGCCGCCTTCCTCGCCTCGTTCTTCTGGATGGCAGCGATGACCCGGCTGCAGCTCAGCCATGCCTATCCCTTCATGGGCCTGACCTTCGTGCTGGTGCTGCTGGCCAGTGGCTTGTTCTTTCAGGAACCCGTCACCCTGCTCAAGGTCGTGGGCGTCGCGCTGATAGTGCTTGGCCTAGTGGTGGCGAGCCAGGGTTGATCCTGCCGGAGCGGGACGCGTCAGCTGATGAAGAATTCGCGGATAGCGGCGGTGATGCGCGCGATGTCCTCGGCGTTCATCTCATAAAACAGCGGCAGTCGCAGCAGACGTTCGCTCAGGTCGTCCGTTACCTGCATGCAGCTGCCTTTGCGTCCATATTGGCGTCCGGCCGGCGAGGAATGCAGCGGCACATAATGAAATACCGGATTGATTCCCTGCGCCTTGAGGTGCACGATTAATTTGCTGCGCGTAGTCAGGTTGTCGAGCAGGACGTAGAACAGATGACCGTTGCTGTCGTCATCGAAGTCCGCGATGCGTAACTTGCCGGATTGTTGCAACGGAGCGAGTTGCATCGCGTAGGCGCTACAGATGCTGCGCCGCTTGGCGATGATCTCGTCGGCGCGCTCCAGTTGCGCGTAGAGGAAGGCACTGACCAGTTCGCTGGGCAGATAGGATGAACCGATATCCATCCAGGTGTACTTGTCCACTTCTCCCCTGAAGAACTGGCTGCGGTTGGTGCCCTTCTCGCGGATCACCTCGGCGCGTTCGGCAAATCGCGCGTCATTTACCAGCAGTGCGCCCCCCTCACCACTGATGATATTTTTGGTTTCGTGGAAACTCAGGCAGCCGAAATGTCCGATGCTGCCCAGTGCGCGGCCTTTATAGGTAGAAAGCAAGGCCTGCGCGGCATCTTCCACCACCAGCAGCTTGTGTTTTTCAGCAATCGCCATGATGCGATCCATCTCGCACGGCACGCCCGCGTAATGTACGGGTACGATGACCCGTGTCCTGGGGGTTATGGCGGCTTCAATCAGTTCCTCGTCGAGGTTCAGCGTGTCCGGGCGAATATCCACAAATACCGGCACGGCGCCGCGCAGCACGAAGGCATTGGCGGTGGAGACAAAGGTGTAGGAGGGCAGAATGACTTCGTCGCCGGGCTGGATGTCGCACAGTATTGCGGCCATTTCCAGCGCGCCGGTGCAGGAGTGGGTGAGCAAAGCCTTGCGGCAGCACAGTTTTTCCTCAAACCAGCGATGGCAGTGCTTGGTGTAGGCGCCATCGCCGGAGAGATGGCCTTGTGCAACGGCATCGGCGATCAGCGAGAGTTCGCGACCGATGATGAAAGGTTTGTTGAACGGAATGGGTTTCATAGGGCGCACGCAGGGAACAATGAACTCATTTTATCGTTAATCCGGTCTGGCAGGCAGTCCCGCGACACAGCAAATAAAGCTTGTCTCCACCGAGCTGGTACGCTTTGATGTTTCTTTCTGTTTCGGGGGCAGCCGTCATGGAAATGATAAATCCGGATGCCAGATCGGGCGGCGGAAATTGCAGCGCCTGAGCGGGATAGCGTTGCTGGTTGATGTAGGCCGCCACGTTCAGACCATTACTAGTCACGTCGTTAATATAGAGGGGCTGCTTCCCGGTGAGGGTGATGATGTCGGTGGCGGTCATTGCGTAGTTTTCGCCACGGTATTGATGCTGGTAATAGGGGAAAACCACCAGGCCCAGAATAAAGTTGAACGCGATGGCGGCGGTCAGCCAGCGGCGGGTGATGACTAAGGCCGGATTGCCCGCGCGCCAGATCAGTCGTGCGGCAAGCAATGCGAATAGCGGATAGATCGGCATTAAATAACGTATCCCGCTGTGCGGTGCGAGCCAGTAAGGCAGAAAATTCAGCACCGCGATCAGCAGTGCGTTGCGAAAGTGCAGAGGCTGAACTTCGTCCTGTGTGATCCGTCCGCGCAGTGCGAAATAAGCGACCAGTATGCCGGCTGGCAGTAAGCCCGACCAGACTTCCAGCGGGTATTGCAACAGTTTGCCGAGGTAGTCACCGATGTTGGGCAGGGCAAGTTTGGTGAGGATTTCATCGAACATGCGCCCGCTTTGTCCGTGCCCTGCGGGGATAATGGCGAACCAGATCAACGGTGCAGCCAGCATGACGGCATGCGCGGCCAGCGACACGGGGCTGAGCAGAACCTTGCGATAGGCGGCGACGCGCGCGAGTACCAGCAGGCTGATACCGTAAAATACATAGGCGGTGAATGCCTTGCTTAGAAATGCACAGCTCAGTGCGATAGCCGCGAGCCATAGCAGATTGCGGCGTTGTTCTGTGCAAGCGACCCATAGCGTGGCGATGGACGTGAAGATGAATAGTGCAAACAACGGATCCACGTAGGCCAGCCAGCCGTGGTACATCAGCACATCGTCGAAAGTCAGATAAATCAGCGCGGCAAAGACAGCAAAGCTGCGATCAAGAAATAAGCGCAAGACCAGCCAGTACAACACGGCGGCCGTGGCCAGCGTTGCGCTGAGGGTCAGCCCGCGTGCCACCTCCAATACATGAGGCCAGCCGAACAGATAGGCACAGGCGATGATCAGCCAGTTGAACAGCGGATTGTGCTGAACATCGCCGCCATACAGATACTGCTTGAGCCATACGCCACGCTGCCACATTTCCATGGAGGTGATCGGGAAGATGGCCTCTTCGCCGACGTAATAATGGTTGAATGCGGTGAGCATACTCAACGCGGCTGCAAGGAACAGCAGGGAAAAGGAGCGGGTTGGGGTCATGGTTTCAGGCCTGCCGATGGTAGCGATAGGGTGCCATCCGGGCGCAATGCATCGCGCCAGAACGACTGAAAGATTTTGTTGTAACAGCTTGATACGGCATGGTGCGGGTCAAGAAATTCATCGGGCCGGCAAGCAAAGCGTTCTGATTGTCCTGCGTCCAGCATGGTCAGCTGGTTTTCTTTGGCCCAGCCAGCCAGTGTTTGTTTGGTTCTTTGCAACGCAGGCATAAGTTGCGGGTGGCGGAGAAATTCGACCTCCATTCCCGGCAACAGAGGCGGTAAAAATAAAATCAGCCCTCCGCCGTTCTGTTTTGCCTGCTTGCCCAGTTCGGCGAGGCGTTGCAAAAAGATCGGGTTGGGTGAGCCGTCAGCCGATAGCAGGCTATGGCGGTATTGAGAATGGGATGAGGTCGAGGCAAGAATCAGTGAAAGCGGATTGCCAACCCGGGACGAATTTGCGAAAGTGGCGCTGCCGTCGTGGCGGAACCCCGTGCAGGTGCCGCGATGTATGGTGTCGAAATCTTTGCCGGGCGTGCCGTCGGCGCAACGGTAATCATTGCTTGCGTCTTGCAGGAAATAGCCGTTGAAAGCAGCGGTTTTGTCATCGGCGCGACGAATGTTATTTAATATTTCAAACAGGCTGCTGATGCGCGGATAGGACAGTGCATCGCGTATTCTTTCCAGCAGCGGGACCGATTTTATTTGCGCCTGTGTTGCCTGCATGGCGGTTGTTGCGGAAAGATCGGCATCGGGCGGAGTGCCCTGTTGATAGATGAATCCCAATGACCAATCCAGTGGAATGACCAGCCATTTTACGTTTGCGGAATGACGCTGAATATACTCCGCCTCACCGATGACCGAGCTGAGCGCGTGTCCGGTTTGTGCATAGTTGTACAGATGCAGCGCGTCTGGAAAGGCCTGCTGCGCGATGCCCAGAGCGGTGGAAGAGCCGAATACGACGGTGTTAATTTCCGGCAGGCGATCAAGCAGGCGCAGTGTCTTGAACAGATGGGTGTCGCTCAGGGTCGGTGCGTAAGTGATACCCTGCGTGCGCTGCTGCCACTGGCTGGCAAGCAGCACTTTCTGATTGTTGCCCAGGGTGTCGTTGAGCAGAATCATATTCAGGACAAGAACAGGCAGCAGCGTCGCGCAAAAGCTGATTATCAGTATCCGGAAATAATGTTTATGCCGTATGTTCATATTCAGAATTGAAAGTACAGAAACGCCGACTGCTTGCTCAGGTTGATGATCGCGATAAAGCCGAGCAGCCATACGATGAGCGCGGCAGGTGCCGAAGGTCGCCACGACAATCGTGTGCGGCTTTCAGGCATATCCAGCGCGGGTTTATAAGCTGCCATGATCTGCTGGGTGTTGGGTGCGAACCAGACGATGAGCAAGGAAATCCATATCCAGTTGATGGCACCACCCATGATTAAATCATTGGTTGCGCCGAAAGAGACGCCCTGCGCGGATAGCCATAGACCGAACGCTCCCCATTTGGGCAGCCAGGCATCCGGCAGGACAAAACCGTTCAGGCCGGACATGGCACTGAGCATGGCGGTGGCGGAACTCAGGTTATCGGCGCGGAACACGACCCATGCCGATACTACAGCAAGGAAGGTGAGCAGCACGGCGGCCGCTCTTGCCGGTTGGGATGGCAGTGCTTGGGTATTCTGCCCCAGCGCGCGACGGAGTGCATGCCAGCCGTGATTGATGATCAGATACAGGCCGTGCAGCCCTCCCCACAGCACAAAGGTCCAGCCTGCGCCGTGCCACAGACCGCCCAGCAGCATGGTAATCATCAGATTCAGGTAGCGCTGTGCCGCGCCTTTGCGGTTGCCGCCCAGCGGGATGTACAGGTAGTCGCGCAGGAAACGCGACTGGGTCATATGCCAGTTGCGCCAGATTTCGATGATATTCACCGCTTTGTACGGAGAATGAAAATTAAGCGGCAGGGTTACACCAAACATGCGCGACAGGCCGATGGCCATATCCGAATAGCCGGAGAAATCGAAATACAGTTGCAGCGTGTAGCACAATGCGCCACCCCAGGCATCAATGAAACTGAGTTCAACACCGGCTGCCGAGGCATCGAAAACCGGGCCGACATAAACGGCCAGTCCATCCGCCAGAATGACCTTTTTGAATAGCCCGATGAGAAAAATGGTCATGCCCACCGACATGTTTTCGTAGTTGAAACGATAGGTTGAGGCGAGCGCGAACTGCGGCATCATCTCCTTGTGATGCAGTACCGGTCCGGCGATCAGGTGCGGGAAATAGGTCACGAACAGCAGGTAATGCACGAAATTGTATTCCTTCACCTTGCCCTGATAGGTGTCCACCAGATAAGCGATCTGGGTGAATGTAAAGAAGGAGATGCCCAGCGGCAGGATGATATGCGCCAGATTCCAGTCCGTACCCAGCAGCGGATTCAGGTTGCCGACAAAGAAATTGGCATACTTGTAATAGCCCAGCAAAACCAGATTGGCAGCAATCGCCACGATCAGCAGACGTTGAGGACTAAGTGCTGAGGACTGAGTGTCGGGCGCTGATGCCTCAGTCCTCAGTCCTCGTTGCTCAGCCCTGACTCTGGCTTTTGCGATCCACATCCCGAACGCGTAGTTGCATACGATGGACATGAGCAGCAGCCCGACGTAGGCCGGATTCCAGTAGCCGTAGAAAAATAGTGAGGCAAATGCCAGCCAGGCCGCCGCGTAGCTGTGGTTTATCCGCCCGAGCTGAAAGAAACCCAACAGCACCACAGGCAGGTAAAGAAAAATGAAGCCGTAGGAATTAAATAACATCAGGCGGCGAAATTGATGGGGACGGGAAGATTATCACGTAAAAGCGGCATGGATTTCATCGGAGAACCATAAAAATCTGGTACGCTATTTTATCAGGATATTTTGCTGGGAAACGCGATGGCGATTTATGCAGTGGGAGACATCCAGGGCTGTCACACGGAATTGGTACAGTTGCTGGAAAAAATACGTTTTGATCCGGACTTGGACAAACTGTGGCTGGTTGGTGACCTGGTCAATCGCGGCCCTGATTCCTTGCAGGTGTTGCGCCTGGTCAAGTCGCTGGGCGACTCCGCAATTACCGTGCTCGGCAATCACGACCTGCATTTGCTCGCGGTCGCGGCGGGAACGTCCAGGTTGTATCGTGGCGATACATTGGATGAAATATTGCGCGCACCGGATCGCGAGGAATTGCTGACCTGGCTGCGCAACCAGCGTTTGCTGCATGCAGAAGGCGACTTTGTGCTGGTACATGCCGGGTTGTTGCCGGGCTGGTCGGTAGCGCAGGCCGTCAGTCTGGCGGGTGAGGTCGAAGCGGCGCTGCGTGGCCATGACTATGTGGACTTTCTCGCGCACATGTACGGCAACAAACCCGATGCCTGGGACGACGGGTTAACGAACTATAAGCGTTTGCGGGTGATTACCAATGCGTTGACAAGAATGCGCATCTGCACCGATAGCGGTGAGATGGAGTTTGATTTCAAGGCGGAGAAGCACAAGATTCCGCAAGGTTATTATCCCTGGTTCAACATTCCCGAACGTGCCAGTCGTGAGTCAACCGTGATATTCGGCCACTGGTCGGCGTTGGGTTTGATGATCAAGCCCAATGCTATCGCACTGGATACCGGCTGTTTGTGGGGCGGGCCGATGACAGCGATCCGTCTGCAAGACCGCGAGGTGATACAGGTGGCTTGTGCGAATCCCTCCGTGGCCAAGCACTGGTGAGATTTCTTTATACATTCTTGCTGTGGTTGCTGCTGCCTTTCATTTTCGTGCGTCTGGCGCTGCGCGCGCGCAGACAGCCTGAATACTGGCAGCATCTGGGCGAGCGTTTTGGTTTTTACCATCCCACTGATAGGGGGATGGCTGGGGAGGGAGTGATCTGGCTGCATGCGGTTTCGGTCGGCGAGACGCGCGCGAGCGCGAGTCTGGTCGCCAGATTAGGTGCCGCGTATCCGGACCATCAAATCCTGCTGACCCACACCACCCCGACCGGGCGCGCCACCAGCGCGCAGTTGTATGGTGATAGCGTGCGGCGGGTGTATTTGCCCTACGATTATCCGTTCGCGGTGCAGCGCTTCCTGCGCCACTTCAGGCCCGCAGTCGGTATCCTCATGGAAACCGAAATCTGGTTCAACCTGATTCACGAAGGGCGTGCGGCGGACGTTCCCATGTTGCTGCTCAACGCGCGCCTGTCGGAAAAATCGGCCAAGGGCTATACGCGGTTCGCCAGCCTGACCCGCAACGCACTGCAACAACTCGATGCTATCGCCGCGCAGACCCCGGATGACGCAGCGCGTCTAGGCCAGCTTGGTGCCGAAAAAGTATCCGTGATGGGCAATCTCAAATTCGATATCGAACCGCCGCCTGCGATGCGGGAACTGGGCAAGGCGCTGCGCCGGCAGTTCGGCGCGGACAGAAAAATCCTGCTGACCGCCAGCACCCGCGAGGGCGAAGAAGCACTATTGCTGGATGCGTTTATGGCGCAGAGTGCCATGAAAGATGTTCTGCTGGTCATTGTGCCGCGCCATCCGCAACGCTTTGACGAAATCGCGGAGCTGCTTGCCAAACGCGGTTTGCGCTATCAGCGCCGCAGCGAGAACCGGGAAGTCGGGGCGGATGTTCAGGTGGTGCTGGGCGATAGCATGGGCGAGATGTTCGCCTATTACGTCGCCGCTGACATCGCCTGCATCGGCGGCAGCCTGCTGCCGTTCGGCGGCCAGAACCTGATCGAAGCCTGTGCGGTCGGCACACCGGTGCTGATCGGGCCGCACACGTTTAATTTCACCGAGGCAACCAGGCTTGCGGTCGAGGCCGGTGCCGTGTTGCGGGTGAAGGACGCGAGTGAATTGTTCCGAACTGCGTACGCGTTGCTAAATGACGCCAGCGCGCTGGATGAGATGAGTAAGCAGGGCGTGCGCTTCGTCGCCGCTCATCGGGGTGCGACGGACAAGGCGATGGGAGTGATTCAGGCTGTGATCGGCTGACGGGGCCTTTATTCTTCACCCGTCACATCTTTGTCACAATAGCGCGCTAACGTGCGAGTATTAAAAAGATTACGGGAATACTTCATGTTAGCCACGTTGCCAGTTGAACATCATCATTTGAGCTCCCATACGCCGTGCGCGCAATTTCGGGGCAATCTCATTCTGGCGCCAGAGCCGGTCATGACGCCGCTCCAGGAAATTATCGCACAACGCAAATTGAGCGCCCTGTTTCAGCCCATCATTGATCTCAAGAGCGGAGAATTTCTCGGTTTTGAGGGTCTGATACGCGGCCCGGCGGATAGCACTTTGCATTCGCCCGCCAATTTATTTTGTGCGGCCGGGCAGCAGAATTTGTCGCTGGAAGTCGAAATGCTGTCGCGCCAGATTGTTCTGGAGGCGTTTTCCAGACAAAAATTGCCGGGCAATCTGTTCCTTAATATCAGCCCGGAAGCCCTGGCTCATCCCAGTTTTAAAAACGGGCAGACGCTGGAATTCATGCGTTCGCTTAATATCGATCCGGCGCGGGTCGTGATGGAAATCACCGAAAATCAACCGACCTTTGATTTTGTAGCGATGCGCAGCGCGCTGCTGCACTATCGTGCGATGGGTTTCAAAATCGCCATCGATGATCTGGGTGAGGGCTTTTCCAGTCTGCGCTTGTGGTCCGAGCTGCGTCCGGAATACATCAAGATCGACATGCATTTCGTGCAGGGCGTGGATTACGACCCGATCAAGTTGCAATTCCTCAAGTCCATACAGCAGATCGCCGAGAGTTGCGGTACGCGGGTGATCGCCGAAGGGATAGAAACCGAAGGTGAGTTGCGCGTGGTAAAGGACATCGGCATCGCGCTGGGGCAGGGGTATTTCATCGCTCGTCCGAGCCCGACGCCGCCATTGCTGGCTTCCATCGAAACCGGCAGCATCATCAACTCATCCAATATCGCCATTTTCCCGAGCACTGATCTGGGGAGGCGTTCGCAGATAACGGCCCAGAAGTTGCTAAGCTATGTGGAGCCGGTGCAGCCTGAGACACCAAATGATCAGGTGTTTGAGCGTTTTGCCAGCAACCCCGCCTTGCATATCATTCCGGTGGTTAAGGGCGGGGTGCCGGTTGGAATTATCAACCGTTATCAGTTCATCGACCGCTTCGCCAAGCCGTTTCAGCGTGAATTGATGGGCAAGAAGCCGTGTGAGGGCCTGGTGCAGAATGAGCCGCTGCTGGTGGAAAAGAGCATGCCGATAGAGGAACTGAGCCATTTTCTGGCGGAGGCGGACAGCCGGTATTTCGCCGACGGCTTTATCATCACCGAGAATCAGCGCTATATCGGTGTGGCTTCCGGGCAGGATTTGTTGCGCGAGCTGACCAAGATGCAACTGGAGGCGGCGCGCTATGCCAATCCGCTGACTCTGCTGCCGGGCAACGTGCCGATCAACGAGCATATAGAACGCCTGCTGCAGGCGAACACTCCCTTTGTTGCCTGTTATTGCGACCTCGATCATTTCAAGCCTTTCAACGACAGTTACAGCTATCGCAAAGGCGATGAGATGATACAGCTCACCGGGCGGCTGCTAGGCTGGGCCTGCGACCAGAAGCAGGACTTTATCGGCCATATCGGCGGTGATGATTTCATCCTGCTGATGCAAAGCCGCGATTGGAAGACGCGTTGCGAGCAGGCGCTGCGCTCGTTCGAACAGGCCGCCTCCCTGTTGTTTAAGGCGGCGCATCTGGCCGAAGGAGGCTATGCTAGCGAAGGACGCGACGGGCAGGTCACGTTTCATCCGCTCACCAGTCTTTCCATTGGTGCGATTCAGGTATGGCCCGGGCAGTTCGCGTCGCACCACGAAGTCTCGGCTGCCATGTCTGACGCCAAGAAGATGGCGAAGAAAATCTCAGGCAACAGCCTGTTTGTCGAGCAGCGCGATCTTTACGCGGGAGCCCCGTCATGACACTGCAGGCGCAATTGCGCCTGATCGCACTCATCACTCTGCTCAGCCTGTCCGGCGTCATTCTTTCAGATTCAAACGCATGCTCTGGATTGTTGCATCACCCATAGGGCCGATCAGTTCATGTCGTTATTTATTTTCTTTCGTGACTTTCGTGTTTTTGCGAGTTGATGCCAAACGATGTAAAACGGCATCATCCCTGCTAAAACCTCTTCATGGATAGAAAGCTCTTTTTAGGTTAAATGATTGATTGATGGGTGCGCGCTGGCGCGCATCATAATTGAAATATTGCAGAAATATTAGGCGCGTACACTGCTTTGTTTCAGGAACGAGCTCATCATGGAAAGTCCATACAAGGGAAAAACAGGGTTGCGGCGTCTGTGGAATGCGTTCGGCTATTCAATCGCCGGATTTCGCGCGGCGTATAAGCACGAGGATGCGTTTCGTCAGGAGGCCCTGCTCGCGGCGATTTTGATCCCCGTGGCCTTCTGGCTGCCGGTCGGCTTTGTCGGCAAGGCGCTGATGATAGGTAGCGTGCTGCTGGTCATCATGGTCGAGTTGCTCAATTCGGCCATCGAGGCAACAGTGGATCGCATCTCGCTGGACAGGCACGATCTGGCCAAGCGTGCCAAGGACATAGGCAGCGCGGCGGTGCTGGTCAGCCTGATCAATGCAATCGTGATCTGGAGCCTGGTTCTGATGGCGTCATAAATTCTTCAAAAAAAGTTAATTTAAGTTTCATGCCTGGCTTGCACGATGCAGGCATGAAAACACTAAACGAAATCATCCCGGCATCGGCGTCCTTGTATATGGCGCTGGTCAGCGAAACCTGTCTGCCCGAGGTGAATGGCGTTGCCATCACCCTGGGCCGCATGGTGCAAGGCTTGCGCCAGCGCGGACATGTCATACACATGATACGTCCGCGCCAGCATAAGCAGGACATTGCCGCGGAAGAGCAAAACTACCGCGAGACGCTGGTGGCGGGCATGTCGGTTCCCGGTTATGCCGGGCTTAAATTCGGCCTGCCCGCACGCGGTCTGCTGTTGCAGCTGTGGAAGCTGCATCGCCCGGACATCGTGCATATCGTCACCGAAGGCCCGCTGGGCTGGTCTGCGTTGTCCGCCGCACGCGAATTGAACATTCCGGTCAGCACAGACTTCCACACCAATTTTCATAGTTACACGCAACACTACGGCATCGGCTTGTTGAAGAAGCCGATTGCCGCCTATCTGCGCCATTTTCACAACAAGGCGGCCTGCACACTGGTCCCCACCGCCGAGTTGCAGCAGCAACTGGAGCAGGAGGGATATCGCAACGTGATGGTGGTCGCGCGCGGCGTGGATACCGAGCTATTTCATCCGTCCAGGCGCAGCAGGGCATTGCGTACTTCCTGGGGCGTGGATGATTCCGATCCGGTGGTCATGGTGGTGAGCCGCATTGCAGCGGAAAAGAATCTGCATGTGGTTATCCGCGCCTTCGAGCTAATGTGGGCGATGAATCCGCTGGCGAGGCTGGTGATGGTGGGTGATGGCCCCGCGCGCGCAGGGCTGCAAAAACAGCATCCCAATGTGATTTTTACGGGTATGCAAACAGGTGAGGCGCTGGCGGAACATTACGCATCCGGTGATATTTTCCTCTACCCCAGCATGACCGAGACCTACGGTAACGTCACTATCGAGGCGTTGGCCAGCGGTCTGGCCGCCATCGCCTACGATTACGCGGCTGCACGTCAACATATCACCCATAACACTGACGGCATCCTGGTGCCGCCGGGTGACACGCAGGCGTTTCTGATGCAGTCCAGGGCGCTTGTCACTGATATGGCACGCGTCGGATACTTGCGCCACGCCGCTCGTCACGCAGTGAAAGACCTGACCTGGGAACACGTCATGGGACAGATGGAAGCCGTGCTGATCAATACCGTGCACGCAGTGAAGCATGAACAGCCTGAACTCGCAGCTGCAACGGATTAGCGATTGCGATACGGCACTCTGCTTGTTCTGCAACCGGCAGAGCCGCCATTTATTGATACGCAACGCGTTCCGCCTGATCAGCCGTCTGGGAGACGGGGTGTTCTGGTATGCGCTGATGGCGGCGCTGCTGTGGCACGATCAGGCCTATGCACTGCCCGCCGTGCTGCATATGCTGGCCGTAGCCCTGGCAGGCACTCTGATCTACAAACTCATCAAGGCCAAAACGCTGCGTCCGCGCCCGTTCAACGTCCATCCGGCCATAATCTGTACCGGCAATGCGCTCGACCAGTTCAGCTTTCCGTCCGGGCATACCCTGCACGCCGCATCCTTCAGCATCATCATCGTATTTTATTTCCCCGGTCTGGCCTGGCTGGTGTTGCCGTTTGCCGCCCTGGTCGCCTTGTCGCGCCCGATACTGGGCCTGCATTATCCCAGTGACGTGCTGGCTGGCGCTGCGCTCGGGGCATCGATCGCCGTCGCTTCGTTCTGGCTGGTCTGAAGCCGGCCGATCGCGGCTATCTCCATCCGGCTATGAACCTGCAAAAAATAAATCGCTATTCCCCTCAAGAAAATTCCCGCGTTGCCGATAACCCTGTCTGAAAACGGTGGAAACCGTTTTTTTGTTCAATTTCTGTGCTGTCAGCTCGGTCAGGGCTTGACGACCGTGCCGCAGTTGAGGCCTACTCAAGCATTGGCCGTTCGCAGAGACCGATTGCTATAAGCCACACACGCCCGACAAGAGGGTGCCTGGATTGATATTTTTTGGCCGTGAGCGGCGCAGCAGCGGGGGGTAATGCATGATTTCAGCATTGAATGCAAATGTGGAGACGGCCAGAATACTCGCCGTTGATGATATGGCGACCAATCTCAAGCTGCTTGGTTATGTGCTGAGGCCGCCTGAGTATCAGATCGTCGAGGCGATGGATGGCATGCAGGCGCTGGAAATATTGCGTCATGAAAAATTCGACTTGGTATTGCTGGATGTGATGATGCCGGGTATCGATGGTTTTGAAACCTGTCGCCGTATCCGTCAGGAACTCGGGCTGAAGCTATTGCCAGTCATCATGGTGACTTCAATGGGGGCGCCTGATGATGTGGCAAGTGGCATGGACGTGGGTGCGGACGATTATGTCACCAAGCCCTTTAACAGCATCGAGCTGATAGCGAGGGTCAAGGCCGCGATCGAGCGCAAGCATCTCACTGACCAGCTGGACGACGCAGAAACGGTGTTGCTCTCGCTGGGGCGCATGGTCGAGGCGCGTGACCGGGATACCGGGGATCATTGCGACCGCCTGGCGCACACCGGCGTGCTGTTCGGCAAGGCGCTGGGGCTGGAACATGAAGATCTCGAGGCGCTTCGCCGTGGCGGGGTGCTGCACGACATCGGCAAGCTGGGCATACCGGATAATGTGCTGCTCAAGAAAGGCAAACTGGATGCGGATGAATGGCAGGTCATGAAGCAGCACACGGTAATCGGTGCTGCGCTGTGCAGCCCGTTGCGGACCATGTCGCGTACTGCCGACATCGCGCGTTGCCATCATGAAAAATGGAATGGCACGGGCTATCCGGCCGGACTGAAAGGCGAGGAAATCCCGCTGGTGGCGCGCGTGTTCCAGATCGTCGATATCTTTGATGCCTTGTCTAGTGAACGCCCGTACAAACCCGCTTTTCCGCGCGAAAAAGTCGTCTCCATCATGGAGCAGGAGACGGCAGCCGGATTTTGGGATCCGCAGTTGATGGCGGTATTCCTGAAGATTGTCCGTGAACGTCCTGATGATCTGGTACTACCCGAACAAGGTATTGCCGATCGCAGCATTGATGTGCTGGAAGACATCCGGAGCAGCGGTGTGATGGAATGGTATGCGAAGGACTGAGTGATGATGGCCGAAGCGGATGACACCCCCGTCGTATGCGACACCTGCCAGGTTCTGATGATCAGGCTGGACGGTTTGCTGGCCTGTGTTGATCTGAACAGCGTGGAACGCACCCATTCGCTGGTAGCCATGCAGGCCATGCCGGGTTGCGCGCCGCATGTTGCTGGCATCATGAATTATGCCGGCAGCAGCCTGGTCGTGATCGATCTCGCCATTCGCCTGGGATTGCCCTCATCGCCCTATACGCTGGATACCGTCATCATGATATGCACGCACGGCGGGCAGCGCATCGGCGTGATCGTGCCGGACATCATCGGCGTTCAGGATTTGCATGAGCAGGATCGCCAGCTCACTCGTGAGTTTGCCCGTTATGGCGCGGCGTTTCGTGCTTCCGCGCATACCGACCTGGGGTTGGCCCTGCTGCTGGACGCGGCGTGGCTGACACAGGCCGAACTTTATCCACTTGCAGCGTAGCGATGACTAGCACGCTGCCCTCTGCACATGGACAAGATACCGATTTCGAAGCGGCTTGCGAAGAGGCATTTTGCCGGCTGATTGCGCAGCGCACCGGCATCGTGCTGCAGGATCATCAGTTGCACAATCTGCGCGACACGGCACACCGTGGCTGTGAACGTTTTGGCTACGGCGATTGCGCCCACTATCTGCATGAGCTTCAGCAATCCCAGGGATTGACTGCGCAGCTTGAATATTTGATCGCGGGGATCACGGTAGGCGAGAGCTATTTTTTCCGGGACAGCGAGCAAATTGAGTTGTTGCGCAACACGCTCTTGCCCGAGATGATCGCCGCCAAACGGGCGAGCGGAGATCTGTCATTGCGCGTCTGGAGCGCGGGGTGTTCGGAGGGGCAGGAAATCTACACCCTCGCGCTGCTGTTGCACGAACTGATTCCGGATATCAAAAAATGGCGCATACACCTGCGTGGCACCGATATCAACAGTGAAGTAGTGTCCAGGGCCATTGCGGGGCGCTATTCAGAGTGGTCGTTCCGCGCCACGCCGCAGACAGTGCGCGAGCGCTGGTTTGTGCCTGCAGGGAACGCGTATGAAATCCGTCCGGAAATCAGGCAAATGGTGCACTTTTCCTATCTCAACCTGGCGGCGGATATATACCCGTCGATCTTGAGTGAAACCAATGCGCTGGATTTGATTCTGTGCCGCAATGTGTTCATTTATCTTGATCGCGAAACGGTTCAGCGATGCATGTCGCAATACGCAGATTGCCTGCTGGATCAGGGCGTGTTGATGCTGGGCGCGTCCGACCCGATGTATCACAGGCATACCGGGCTTGAGCTGGTGCAAACGAAGTATGTAGGCTATTTCCATAAAGGCGGGGTACAGGGTTTGTCCGGTGACGGACGTGTCGCTCAGGCGAACCCCTTTGCGCAGGCGATTGCGGATCATCAAGTACGACGGCCTGTTTCTCAGACGCAACTGCCCGCATCGGAGCATTCGCTTCAGCCGGACATGGCAGGGATTATAACGTTGCTGAAACGCTCCGACTGGGCAGCGGCACTGGTGCAACTGGATAAAGTTTGCCAGCCCGGCAGTGAAAGCAGTGATTTATGGCAAATGAAGGCCAAAGTGCTGGCGAACATGGGGCGCGCGGAGCTGGCGCTGCAAGCGTGTGAGCGCAGCCTGCAACTGGACGCCGTCAATAAACACAGCTATTTGATGCAGGGCATGATACTCGCGGAACTGGATCGCGGCCCGGAGGCTGAGGAGGCCTTTCGCAGGACGCTGTATCTGGACAGGTCTTTTCTTGAGGCGCATTATGAGCTGGCCATGTTGCGCGTGCGCGCCAGGGACTTGCCTGGCGCACTTAAAAGCCTGGCGAATGCCCTGAAGATTGCACAGGCTGGCGACCCGCAACGCGAATTGCACAACGCGGCGGGCATGACTTATCAGCGCTTCGCACAGGTGTTGCAGAATGAAATCGAAATGTTGCGCGATGCAAAATAGTTGCGGCGTAGCCGGTTCCCGTTTTCACGGTTCTCTTGCATCGGGGCGAACGCGTTTGACAGTGAGGTTGGCGTGGGACGCATCATAGGCATCGTTCAGGTTAAAGGCGGCGTAGGGCGCTCCACGCTGGCGACCAATCTGGCTGCTGCGCTGGCACGGCATGGTCGCACTGCGCTGATTGATGCGGATGTGCCGCAAGGCACCAGCGCATCATGGGGAAAATTGCGTGAAGATAGCGGGCGGCTGGGACAACTGACCGTGGCGGGTGTGGCGGACTATCGCGCGCTGGTGAGCAAAGCCCGCGAACTGGTGGCGGTTAATGATTTTGTTGTCATTGACGGTCCGCCCCGCCTGGCTGAAGTGACGCGGGCCATCATGGTGATGAGTCGCCTGTGCCTGATTCCGCTGGGGGCGAGCGCGGCGGAAATCTGGGCAACGGCCGATCTGGTGACAACGATCAAAGAGGCGAGCGCACGACGTCTGGATATCAATGCGCGCATCGTCTGGAACCGTTTTCGCGAACATACCCGTTCGGCGCGCGAACTGGGTGAGGCGGGTGAGAAGCAATTGGGACTGACGGCTTTGCATAGCAAGCTGGGTTATCGGGTGGCCTACTCAGAGGCGCTGGCGCGAGGTTTGTCGGTCGCGGAATGGCCGGATCGTCATGCGCAGGAAGAATTCGCCGCGTTGGTTGCGGAAATCAAACAACAACTCGGCGTATAACAGGGCAGGCAAGATGGCTAAACGAAAAGTAAAGCAGAACCAGGATGCGGCATTGGGCGATGCGATATTGGCCAAGCCGGATTTTGAACAGGCGCTGGCTTTTGCCGAGAGCATGAAACAAACCGAGGGCGCTTCGCAGCTCGAATCCCGTTTGCCCGAAGCAGCGGAATGGCCTGTTGTCGTGATGCAGTCTGCTGTTGCGCTGATGCCGCAGGACGCGGTGTCGCGCCGCATCCTGGCGGAGCGCGCCCGGGCGATGTCCAAGCCGTTGAACCAACAGCAGCATGAGACGCGCGATCAGTATTTGCGTTTTCGTCTCGGGGCTGTGGAGCGTTATGGCATCCCTTACACCTGTCTGGAGGAATTGCTCTACGTTGGCAATCTGGCACGCGTGCCTTGTACACCGGCGTTCGTGTCCGGCGTGGTCAATTATCGGGGAGAGTTGCTGACGATACTCGATCTCAAGCAATTTTTTCGCATGCCCGCCATCGCGATGAGCGATGAGGCGCGCATCATCGTGGTCAGGCATGAGGGCATGCGCACCGGCCTGCTGGTGGATGGTGTGGATGGAAATATTGCGTATCAGGATACGGAGGTCTCGCCACCGTTAAGCTCGGAAGGGGTGTCGAACATGGAGTATGTGCTGGGCGTACATGACGGCAGTGTCGCGCTGTTGAATATGAAGGCATTGCTGAATGATCCGGCCTTGCAGGTGCATCGTTGAGCAGGATGCGAATGGTAAGTAGTGATCAACGCTGATTAGCGTTTCTGAAATTTACGGGAGAGCAGCATGAAGGATATGAACACACAGTCGCTGACCCAGTCCATGGGCATAGATGCGAATGAGCAGGCATCGCGCAAGAAGTTTGTTGATTTTACTGACGAAGACGTGCGCGCGCTCAAGGCGCTGCGCCCCATTATCCAACAACACGCGGATGCCATCGTCGATGTATTTTATGCAAACGTCGAGCGCTATAAGGAGCTGATGGTCGTTATCAAGGATGCGGGATCGAATATCGACCGCCTCAAGGCATCGCAGAAACGCTATTTGCTGGAAATGTTCGACGGGGATTATGGCGATGCCTATTTTGAACGGCGCCTCAAGATCGGTGTGATACATAACCGGATCGGCCTGACTCCGCGCTGGTATCTGGGCAGTTACAGTGTGTACAGTTGCGAGATTGTGAAACTGGTTCAGAGCCAGTACCGCTGGAGTGCACGCAGCCGTGAGGCGGCCTTGCAAGCCGTGCATAAAATCATTTCCATCGATTCACAACTGGCCATGGATACCTATATACATGGCCTGATGACCGATTTGCGCGGTGTGAGCATGTCGAAGGAGGATCTTGAAACCCGACTGGCAACCTACCAGATTTTTATCGCCAGCGTGGCCCAAGGCGATCTGAGCAAACGACTCGATGTCACGGGCGATGATGATCTGGCGCAATTGGGGCGCAATCTCAACACCATGACGGGAAGCCTGGCGGGTGTGGCATCGGGCACCCGAGAGGCGATTAACACCATTTACAGCACGCTGGAACAGTTGCAGAGCTCGATCAACGGCCAGTCGGCGGGTGCTTCTGAACAGGCGGCGGCGGTCAACCAGACCACAACTTCGCTGGATGAGATCAAGGCGATGTCGGCGCAGACCATGGAGAAGGTGCAGGTGCTGGGCGAAGCGGCGGAACGCAGCCGGCGCGAGAGCGAGCAGGGTGGCGTGGCGGTCGAACAGGCTATTAGCGGCATGAATTCGATTCGCGAGCGCGTGGAAGGTATTGCGCAGACCATACTGGCGCTCAGCGAACAGACTCAGCAGATCGGTGAAATCACCGCCGTGGTGACCAATCTGGCACAGCAGTCCAAGATGCTGGCGCTGAATGCCTCGATCGAGGCGGCCAAGGCGGGCGAGGCAGGCAAGGGCTTCGCGGTCGTGGCGGCGGAAGTGCGTGAACTGGCGGAACAGTCGCAGCAATCCACCGCGCAGGTGCAGAAAATATTGCAGGACATACGGCATGCCACGGATCGCGCCGTGATGGCGACTGAGGAGGGCAGTAAAGGTGTGGATGCCGGGATGGTGTCGGTGCAGCGCAGTGGAGAGTTGATGAATCAGTTGGGCGAAGTGGTGCGCGAAACGGCCATGGCCAGCCAGCAGATTACCGCTGTGGTGCGTCAGGGTTTTATCGGGCTGGACCAGGTGACCATGGCGATGAGGGAAATCAACAAAGTGACGGCGCAATTTGTCAGCAGTGCCAAGCAGAGCAAGGATTCGTCCGAGGATCTGCGCCGTGTGGCAGAGCGTCTGCGCGATAGTGTAAGTGTCTATAAACTGTAATGCTGGTTAAACAATCATGGCCCTAGGACTGGATCAGGAATTGATGCGCATGCTGATGGATACCTTTGCCATCGAGCTGGACGAGCAGCTACAGATGATTACCGATGGGCTGCTGGTACTGGAAAAAGGCGTGGAAGGTGACGAGCAGCGCCAGATGCTGGAGGGCGTATTTCGCGCGGCGCACAACATCAAGGGCGCGGCACGCGGGGTGGAAGTGACGGATGTCGCCGACATCGCCCATCATCTGGAGAGTATTTTTGCGGTACTGAAACGCGAGAACCGCAGCCCTGACGGCGCGGTGACGGATCTCGTGCTGGAGTCGCTGGACGCGATGCGGCAGGCAATGACCGCGTTCAGCGCGCAGCAGCCGCTGGGTCTGGATAAGGATGCGTTGGTTGCCAGGCTCATGGCGATGGCATCACAGGTAGAACAGCCGTCCGTGGTTCAGCATCAGGCTGTTGCACCCGAACCCGAACCCGAACCCGAACCCGAACCCGAACCCGAACCCGAACCCGAACCAACACCAACACCAACACCGGCACCGGCACCGGCACCGGCACCGGCACCGGCAGTACGCGCAGCGACCGAATCCAGCAAGCCAGTCGCAGGTGAGCAGCGACCTGCCGCAGATGTGGTTCGTGTGAATGTGGATAAGCTGGAGAGCCTGTCTGCGATGATGGAAGAATTGCAGGTCGCCAAGATCGAAATGGATGAGCATCTGGTCAGCATGCAGCAACTGCGCAACAGGGTGCAGGAGTTGACGTCGGGCTGGCACCGTGCGACGGTCGGAACATCGCAGGCAGACAGGGATAGCTGGTTGAAACGCAGCGCGGACACGGTCGTAGAACTGGATATGGCGAGTGCGCGGGCGCACCGTGAGATGCGTTCGAGTGCCAGTCGTCTTGGAATACTGGTGGAATCCCTGCAGGATAATGTGCGCATGATGCGGTTGGTGCCCGTGGCCACCCTGTTGCGTCCGATGTCGCGCTCGGTGCGCGATATCGCGCGTGAACTGGGGAAGAAAGTTGATTTCGAGATCAGCGGTGATGATATCGAAATAGATCGCATGGTGCTCGATGGCATACGCGATCCGCTGGTTCATTTGCTGCGCAATGCGCTGGATCATGGCATAGAGGCACCGCAACAGCGACTGAGCAGGGGCAAGCCTGTCGAAGGGCGGCTGCGTATATCGGTCGGCAGCGAAGGCAGGCAGATCGTGCTGACGGTGCAGGATGATGGCAGCGGTATCTCGGTAGACGAGATCGCCGCCAGCGCCCGGAAGAAGAAGCTCGTCAGCGAGGCTGAACTGGCCGCGATGGGGCGCGACGAGATTCTCGGTCTGATCTTCCGGCCGGGTTTTTCCAGCAAGGAGATCATCAGCCGTATTTCAGGGCGCGGCGTCGGTCTGGACGTGGTCGTGATGAATCTGCGCAAACTCAAGGGTTCGGTGCAGGTGGAAACCGATGAAGGGAAGGGTACTCGTTTCATCCTCCGGCTGCCTATCACACTGGCCACTGATCACGGGGTGCTGGTGCGGGCGGGCGGGGCGGTATTCGCTGTTCCCACCTCGGCGGTGGATCGCATCATGGAGATCAGGCCCGATCAGATAGTCGAAGTCGAAGCCAGTCATGCCATTACGTACCAGGGTCGCAGCATACCGCTGCGCGATCTGGCGGTGACGCTGGAGCTGGAAACGCAGGAACGCATCAACAAAAAAATACTGCCGGTAATGGTGGTCGCCAAGGGTTGGGACAGTGTGGCATTTCTGGTGGATGAGGTGATAGGTGAGCGTGAAATCGTGGTCAAGCCGTTCCGCTCGCTATTGCAGAGCGTGCGCAATATTACCGGCGGCACGCTGACGGGCAACGGCTTGGTGATCATGGTGCTCAATCCGTCCGACCTGGTGGATTCAGCGATGCGTGGCGGTCTGGCGCGTCTACAACGTGTCGAGGGCGATGCGGATGCGGAAAAAGCGCAGCACGTACTGGTGGTGGACGATTCCATCACGACACGCAGTCTGGAGAAAAGTATCCTCGAGCATTCAGGTTATAATGTCAGCGTGGCGGTGGATGGCAAGCAGGGGTGGGCGTTGTTGCAAGAGCAGGAGTTTGATCTGGTCGTGACGGATGTTGAAATGCCGGGAATGGATGGCTTTGAACTGACGGCGCTGATCAAGCAGAGCGAGCGTCTGAAACGGTTGCCTGTCGTCATCGTGACATCACTGGCCAGGGAAGAAGACAGGAAGCGCGGCATTGAAGTGGGTGCCGATGCCTATATCGTCAAGGGGAAGTTCGAAACCAAGGTATTGCTGGATGTGGTGGGTCAGCTGATTTAAACCGGCGCAACGTCACGCTGCGCTCATTGAGAAGCAGACACCGCCGTAACAATAGAGAAAGTAGTTATGTTACGCATCCTGATCGTGGAAGATTCATCAGTCGTTGCGCTGCTGCTCAAGGCGATTTTTCAACAACAGCCTGATATGCAAGTGGTCGGTCACGCAAAGAAC
>JAURZN010000127.1 GCA_030653355.1 Gallionella sp.
ACGGGGCTGCCGCCCTCGGCCTGCTTAAGAATTGCGATGATCTGGCTATCTGAAAAGCGTGATAACTTCATGTAAAAATTCCTCTATTCCCAAGTGAGAAAATTCTACTTCTAATCGCAACTAATTTCAGGGGGGATTACCTAATAACCCTCAACAAAGCCCGCTGATGCGAGTGATGGACTCTCGTGAGCGAACTGTCACGAAGGGTTTTGTGGCGAGTATATTAGAAAAAGGTGGAAGAATTGACCGGCTGCGAGGATAATTCGCCGCACAGGCAGGTTGCCACTCACTCTTGTAATATTTTATTCGTATCCTCCGTCTGCAAGCCGGTATCATCAATACGGCGGGAAGATTTCAGCATTATTTCAATTAGCCAAGTACACCAAATCATGTCCAGACATTACCTTACCGAGCTATTCTCTCCACAATCCGTCGCCGTTTTTGGCGCCAGTGACCGCGTTGATTCAGTCGGCCAGATTGTATTTCATAACATGCTGGAAAGCGGTTTTCAGGGCGCGCTCTATGCGATCAATTCCCGTGTCGCGGAAGTGCAGGGGCGCAAGGCCTACGCCTCTATAGCCGATATTGAAGAAAAGATCGAATTGGTGGTGATCGCCACGCCGCCGCAAACGGTACCCGGCATCATCGAAGAGTGCGGCAAATGCGGGGT
The DNA here is from genome assembly GCA_030653355.1 of Gallionella sp. Classification (GTDB taxonomy): domain Bacteria; phylum Pseudomonadota; class Gammaproteobacteria; order Burkholderiales; family Gallionellaceae; genus Gallionella. The sequence goes on from JAURZN010000127.1 coordinate 671, forward strand.
CAAGGCTGCGGTCATCATCACCGCCGGTTTCGGCGAGATCGGCGCGGAAGGCAAGGAGCTGGAACGCCGTTTGCTGGAAAATGCAAAACATTATGGCATTCGTCTGATCGGGCCGAATTGTCTGGGTATCATGCGCCCCGGTATCGGCCTCAATGCCACCTTCAACAAGGGCGGGGCGAATACCGGCAATCTGGCGCTGGTCTCGCAGTCCGGCGCTTTGTGTACCGCCATACTGGACTGGGCACAGGTCAATGATGTCGGCTTTTCCAGCGTGGTTTCGATGGGTTCTTCCGCCGATGTGGATTTCGGCGAGATACTGGATTATCTGGTGTCAGACCCGCAGACACAGAATATCCTGCTTTATATCGAGGGGATACGCGAGTCGCGCCGCTTCATGAGCTCATTGCGCGCTGCCGCGCGCGTCAAGCCGGTGATCCTGATCAAGGTCGGCCGCCATGAGGCGGGTTCCAAGGCTGCGATGTCGCATACCGCATCGCTGGTCGGTTCGGATGATGCCTTCGATGCGGCCGTGCGTCGCGCCGGTGTGGTGCGGGTGCATAGCGTGACGCAGCTGTTCTCCGCCGCCAAGGCACTGTCCTGCGGCTTCCACCCTTCAGGCAACCGTCTGGCGATCGTCACCAATGGCGGCGGCCCCGGCGTGATGGCCACGGATCGCGCATCGGACCTGGGGCTGGTGATGGCTGAGCTGTCCGAGGTCACCATAGCCCGTCTGAATCAGGTATTGCCGCCCAACTGGTCGCACGGCAATCCGGTGGATATCATCGGCGATGCGCAGGCGGATCGTTATCAGCATGCGGTTGCCGCCTGTCTGGAAGACCCGAATGTGGACGGCGTGCTGACCATCCTGACGCCGCAGGCGATGACCAAACCGCTGGAGGCGGCAGAAGTCGTGATCGCGCTGGCCAACCAGTACAGCAAACCGCTGCTCACCTGCTGGATGGGTGAGGCGCAAGTGAGTGAATCGCGTAAATTATTTGCGGCGTCAAGAAAACCGAACTTCCGTACCCCGGAACCTGCGGTGGAGGTGTTTTCCTACCTTTCCGATTACTATGAGAACCAGAAGCTGCTGATGCAGATGCCTGAGCCGTTGTCCAGCAGGCTGGAACCGGATGTGGAAGGCGCGCGCATGGTGATCGAGGGCGCGTTGCAGGACAAGCGCAAGGTATTGAGCGAGATGGAATCGAAGGCGGTGTTGTCGGCTTTCCATATTCCGGTTGCACAGACCATGGTGGCCAGGTCGCCGAACGAGGCGCTGCTGATCGCACAACAACTGGGCTTCCCGGTGGCCATGAAGGTCAATTCCCGCGACATTACGCACAAGAGCGATGCGGGCGGCGTGAAACTCAATCTGGGCAACGCGCAGGCGGTGCGTGCGGCGTATCACGAGATTACCGAAAATATCCGGCGCAATCGTCCCGGCG
>JAURZN010000128.1 GCA_030653355.1 Gallionella sp.
TTTATTGATCAGCGGAAAATCCGGCACGATGTTGTTGAGTATTGCATGCTCCAGCACCGGCCAGTTCTGCCAGGAAGGGTCGTGCGGATGCACGCGTGCCAGCCTGCCCTGCGCATCAGTATGAATCGCCACCATCACCTCGCCGCGCCAGCCCTCGACCATGCCGACGCCAAAAGCGTTACCGGGAAGTTGATTGACCGGCATCGATAATTCATCGCCACCAATCAGATTGATCAGTATCTCGCGTTGCAGGCGCAGCGATTCAAACAGCTCCTCAAAACGCAGGGCGGCACGCGCAGCCACATCGCCATTGGCATGGGTCGCCATCCGCACATCCAGCTTGTCGTAGGGCGCGCACGGGAACTGCACACGCGCATCCCAGGCCTGCGCACTGGCGCGCCCCGGCAAACCACACAGGCCGAGTTGTGCCGCCAGTGCCGGGGTAACCTGCCCTGCACCGATAAAACGATCCTGCACTCCGGCATGCTCTTCATAAATGCTGCGCAGTACGCCCAATTCGCGCTCCAGCATGCTGCACTCATCGATAATCACGCGCTTGTCCGACATCTGCAGACCGATATTCACACCGCCCGGAATGATTTTGTCCATCAGGTAACGATGGCCGAACAAGGCGGCGTTATTGCGCAATACCTGCTCTTTTAATATCCAGAATTGCGCGAAGCCGAACGACAGCGCCACATCATTGCCCAGATAACCCAGATCGCCCAGATGATTGGCGACCCGTTCCCGTTCCAGAAACAAGGCGCGCATCCACAGTGCCTGATCCGGCGGCGTGATTCCGACGATGCCCTCCAGCGCCATCGCATAGGCCCAGGCATAGGCCACGGTACTATCGCCACTCACCCTGCCGGCAAGTTTTGCCCCCTGCTCCGGACTCATGCTCTCGAAACGTTTCTCGATACCCTTATGCTTGTAGCCCAGCCTTTCCTCCAGACGCAACACGCGATCGCCGATGATGGAAAAACGGAAGTGCCCGGGTTCAATAATCCCCGCATGTACGGGGCCGACCGGAATTTCATGGACACCATCGCCAGTCACCGTCACGAAGGGATAGGCATCGGTTTCTGCCGGAAACGCACAGCTACCGTCAAAGTCTTTGCGCAAGGGGTGCACATTGCCCGGCCAGCTCGCATGTCGCAACCACTTGCGCTGGTCGTCCGCACCGCTGGCATGCAAGCCAAGCAGATCGGTGACGGCGCGTTGCATGCGGCTTGCGGCGGGAAACAGATCGCTGATATCCGGATAAGCCGGGCGTTCTGCACTCACTGGCAGCGTCAGACACAACATACCTGCGCTGTCGATCAGTGCAACATGCAGCGCATAGCCCGCATCGTCTGCTCGCTCATCGCTGCCCCACAACGCCACCAGCCTGCCGCCGTCATAGCGCACTTGTGCGCACACATCACGAAACTGGCTTACATCCACGCTGCCGCGCCGAACCGTCAATGCTCCGGGCAAGCCGGGAAAATTAGCGATAATTTCGTCTTGTTTCATATTAGGTTATCCGATCAACGCCGCAGCCTGACGATACCAGTCTGCCAGATAAGGCGGAATATACAGTCCGAGCAACAACACCAACCCCAGATGCACGAATACCGGAATCAGGGCAGGCGGATGCGGCAGGCGCTGACCTGTGGCCGGGCCGAACACCATTTCCTGCATCCGACTGAAGATCGCGGCAAAGGCCACGCCCAGCGCGATCAGCAAGAAGGGCGTGGTCCAGGGATAGGCGTGCATGGCCGTGGTGATAATCAGGAACTCACTGGCGAACACGCCGAACGGCGGCATGCCAAGTATGGCCAGCGTGCCTATCGCCAGCCCCCAGCCTATGGTGGGGTTGGTGCTAATCAGGCCGCGAATATTTTCCATCAACTGCGTGCCGGATTTTTGTGTGGCGTGACCCACGGCGAAAAAGATTGCCGATTTGGTGAGCGAATGCACGGTCATGTGCAACATCCCGGCAAAGGTCGCGACTGGGCCGCCCATGCCGAAGGCGAAGGTGACCAGCCCCATGTGTTCGATCGATGAGTAGGCAAACATGCGTTTGACATCTTTCTGGCGCGAGAGATAAAAGGCCGCCATCACGACGCTCAACAGCCCGAAGCCCATCATCAGATCGCCCGCAAAATGAGTGCCCAGCGCACCGTCAACCAGCACTTTAGAACGCACCACGACATACAGCGCAACATTGAGCAGCAAGCCGGAAAGCACGGCGGAAACCGGCGTCGGCCCTTCGGCATGGGCATCGGGCAACCAGCTGTGCAACGGTGCAAGACCGACTTTAGTACCGTAACCCACCAGCAGAAACACGAAGGCCAGCGACAGCACGGTCGGTTCGAGCTGGTGCTTGACCGCATCCAGATGCGTCCACAGCAGCGCCGTGCCGCCTGCGCCCAGAACTTTTTCCGCCGCAAAATAAAGCAGGATCGTGCCAAACAATGCCTGCGCGAGCCCCACGCCGCACAGGATGAAATATTTCCACGCCGCCTCCAGACTGGCCGGTGTCCGGTACAGCGAAACCAGCAGCACTGTGGTCAGCGTCGCCGCCTCCATCGCCACCCACATGATGCCCATATTATTGGTTAGCAGGACCAGCAGCATGGTGAAGGTGAACAACTGGTACATGCTGTGATAAAGACGCAGCATGTTGATGCTCAGTTTGCCATGCGCCTGTTCGATACGCATGTAGGGGCGCGAGAACAACGAAGTGGTGAAGGACACGAAGGCGGTCAGCGCGACCAGAAATACATTGAGGGAATCGACGAAAAACTGCTCGTTATATGCGCTGAACGATCCGTCATTGACAACCCGGATGGCAAGAAACACCGAGGCCACAAAGGTGGCAAAACTCATCGCGGCATTGAGCTCAGGCGCAAAGGAACGGCAGCCGAACAGCGCCAGCAGCAGGCCGCCTGTCAGGGGTATCGCCAATATCCAGATAATTTCCAAGTCAGTCTTCCTTGAGTTTTTCCATGTGTTTCAGATCCAGACTATCGAAAGTCTCGCGTATCTGGAAAAAGAAGATACCCAGGATGAACATGCCGATCAGCACATCGAGCGCGATGCCCAGTTCCACCACCATGGGCATACCGTAACTGGTACTGGTGGCGGCGAAGAACAAACCGTTTTCCATGGCCAGAAAGCCGATCACCTGCGGCACGGCCTTGCTGCGCGTGATCATCATCAGGAAGGACAACAGCACACACGCCATGGCGATACCCAGCGTGCCCCGGGTGATGGTGCCGGCCATCTGTGAGATCGGTGCGGCCAGATTAAAGGCGAACACCACCA
>JAURZN010000050.1 GCA_030653355.1 Gallionella sp.
CTGCGGCAACACGTTGAAGGCGATACGCTTGGGATAGACTTCGGCTTCTACATCCTGGGAGTTGAACAGCGCGCGAGTCTGTGCAGCCAACTCCTCGATCGCTTCCTTGCCGGTACCGGACACCGCCTGGTACGTCGCCACGTTGATACGCGAGATACCCACCGCATCCTTGATCGGCTTCAAAGCTACCATCATCTGGATGGTGGAGCAGTTCGGATTGGCGATGATGCCGCGATTCTTGTATTGCGCGATGGCATGCGGATTCACTTCCGGCACCACTAGCGGGATGTCGCGGTCGTAACGGAAATGTGCAGTGTTATCTATCACTACGCAACCTGCGGCAGCGGCGATGGGTGCATATTTTTCCGATACGCTGCCACCCGCCGAGAACAAGCCTATTTGAGCCTGTGAAAAATCAAAATTCTCCACATCCAGCACGGTGTATTCCTTACCGTGAAAAGTGACTACACTGCCCGCAGAGCGGCTGGAAGCCAAGGGATAGAGATTACGCACCGGGAAATTGCGCTGTTCCAGAATAGCCAGCATAGCCTCGCCGACCGCGCCGGTTGCACCCAGAATGCATACATCATATTGTTTGCTCATTATTCTTCCTAACTGAACTCGATAAACCTGATAAATCAGAAGAAGGGCAAAGGGGGAAGGGATAAGGGTGAAAACCGCACACCGACTTTGCCCTTCACCCTTCCCTCTTCTCCCTTCCCGAATAGGTTACAGCGCCTTGACCACCGCATCGCCCATCGCCGTGCAACCCACCTTCTGCATTCCAGCCTGATAGATGTCGCCTGTACGCAACCCTTGCTGCAAGACACGACGTACCGCAGTTTCGATACGCTGCGCGACGTCTTCACGCGCAAACGTGTGGCGCATCATCATCGCTACCGACAGTATCGTTGCCAGCGGGTTGGCGATATCCTGACCCGCAATGTCCGGTGCCGAACCGTGGCACGGTTCGTACAGCCCCTTGTTATTTGCATCCAGCGAAGCGGAGGGCAGCATGCCGATTGAACCGGTCAGCATCGAGGCTTCATCGGACAAAATATCGCCGAAGATATTGCCTGTCAGCATCACATCAAATTGCTTGGGCGCACGCACCAGTTGCATGGCGGCATTGTCCACATACATGTGCGACAACTCGACCTCCGGGTATTCGCGACCCACTTCGGTGACGATCTCGCGCCAGAACATGCTGGTATCCAGCACGTTGGCCTTGTCCACCGAACACAGACGCTTGCTGCGTTTCATCGCGCTCTTAAAGCCGACATGCGCCACGCGGCGCACTTCGGATTCGCTGTAATGCATGGTGTCGAAGCCCTGACGCTCACCATTATCCAGGGTACGGATGCCGCGCGGTTGACCGAAATAAATGTCACCAGTCAGTTCGCGCAGAATCAGAATATCCAGACCGGACACCAGCTCCGGCTTCAGGCTGGAAGAATCGACCAGCTCGGGATAGACCAGCGCGGGACGCAGATTAGCAAACAGATTCAGTGACTTGCGTATGCGCAGCAAACCCTGCTCGGGACGCATGGGGCGTGGCAAGGTGTCGTACTGATAGCCCCCCACCGCGCCCAGCAGCACGGCATCTGATTGCTGCGCCAGTTTTTCGGTCGCAGCAGGCAAGGGATCACCCGCCGCATCATAGCCCGCGCCACCGATATAACCGTATTCCAGTTCGATTTTCAAACCCTCACCGCGCAAGGCTTCCATCACCTTAACGGCTTGAGCAACGATCTCTGTTCCTATGCCGTCACCCGGCAAGACTGCAATTTTCATTTTAATGTCCTAATACATTTCCAAATACTGTGAGTGGTGAGTGGGGCGGCACTGCGTGCCTCAGTGGTGTGTGGCAAGTCAAAACCAACACTCACCACTTACCACTTACCACTCCCTGCTTACCATGCTACAGCCAGGGCTGCGCCGTAAGGCGTTGGGTCTCGAATGCGGCGATCTCATCCACATGCTGCAAGGTCAGGCCGATGTCGTCCAGTCCGTTGAGCAGGCAATGCTTGCGAAACGCATCCACTTCAAACGGATACACCGTGCCGTCCGGCGCGCTGACAGTCTGTTTTTCCAGATCAATCACCAGACGGTAACCGACATGGGCTTCCACCGCCTTGAACAGGCTATCTACCTGGGTGGCATCCAGCCTGATCGGCAACAGGCCGTTCTTGAAACAGTTGTTGAAAAAAATGTCGGCAAAACTGGGCGCGATGATGACGCGAAAACCACAATCCTCAAGTGCCCAGGGCGCATGTTCGCGCGAACTGCCGCAACCGAAATTTTCGCGTGCCAGCAAAATCTGCGCGCCCTGATAGCGCGGCTGATTCAGCACAAATTCGGGATTAATGGCACGTTTGCTATTGTCCATTCCCGGCTCGCCGTGATCCAGATAACGCCATTCATCAAAGGCATTCGGGCCGAAACCGGAACGCTTGATGGATTTCAGGAACTGCTTGGGGATGATCGCATCCGTGTCCACGTTAGCGCGATCCATAGGCATGACCAGACCATTAAGCAAAGTAAACTTATCCATTACCTGTCTGCCGCCTTTTCCAGTTTTTCGCCACCCTTCTGCAAGTCTTTACCCAACCCCTGAACGGTATTGCAACCCACCAACACGATCCCTGCCAATATCAATGCGATCAATTTCATCTTCAATTCCCCTTAAAGCTTGCTTACATCAACAAAATGACCGGCAATCGCCGCCGCCGCCGCCATTTCCGGGCTGACCAGATGCGTGCGCCCGCCCTGCCCCTGCCGCCCCTCAAAGTTGCGGTTGGAAGTCGATGCACAACGCTCCCCTGCGGCCAGCTTGTCATCATTCATCGCCAGACACATTGAACAACCCGGATCGCGCCACTCAAAACCCGCCTCGATAAAAATCTTGTCCAGCCCCTCCTGCTCGGCTTGCGCCTTGACCAGACCGGAGCCGGGAACCACCATCGCCAGCATCACGTTCGCAGCAATTTTTTTACCTCTGGCCACCGCAGCGGCCGCACGCATGTCTTCGATGCGACCATTGGTACAAGAGCCAATGAACACCTTATCTATGCTGATCTCGCTGATCGGCGTATTCGCCTTCAATCCCATGTAAACCAGCGCACGTTCAGCGCCCTCACGCTGTTCCGGGCTAAGTGTCGCCGGATCCGGCACACAACCGTCTATGGTCACTACCATTTCGGGCGAAGTCCCCCAGGTCACCTGAGGACGGATACTCGCCGCGTCCAGCACCACGGTTGCATCAAACACCGCACCCGCGTCACTGTGTAAATTACGCCACTCGGCAACGGCCTTATCCCACATTGCCCCCTGCGGTGCAAAAGGACGCCCCTTGAGATAATCAAAGGTCGTATCGTCCGCCGCAATCATGCCGGCGCGCGCGCCCGCCTCTATCGCCATATTGCATAAAGTCATGCGCCCTTCCATGCTCAAGGCGCGCACCGTGCTGCCGGTGAATTCGATCGCGTATCCGGTACCGCCTGCCGTGCCAATTCGTCCGATCACCGCCAACGCGATATCTTTTGCCGACACCCCGCGACCCAACGCGCCTTCGACGCGAATCTCCATGGCTTTGGATTTTTTGGCCACCAGACACTGCGTGGCCATGACATGTTCGACCTCGGACGTGCCTATGCCATGCGCCAGCGCCGCGAACGCGCCATGGGTACTGGTATGGGAATCACCGCACACCACCGTCATGCCGGGCAGAGTCGCGCCCTGTTCCGGCCCTATCACATGCACTACGCCCTGACGGATGTCGCCCATCTTAAATTCAGCAATACCAAACTCGGCACAGTTTGCATCCAGCGTTTCCACCTGAATGCGCGAAACCGGATCGGCGATACCCGCCGCACGGTTGGTGGTTGGCACGTTGTGATCCGGCACGGCCAGCATCGAGGCGATGCGCCAGGGCTTGCGTTTTGCCAGCCTCAGCCCCTCAAAAGCTTGCGGACTGGTCACTTCATGCACCAGTTGGCGGTCGATGTAGATCAACGCCGTGCCGTCGTCATCCTGACGTACCAGATGGGAATTCCAGAGTTTGTCGTAAAGGGATTGTGCGCTCATAATTGTTTCGTATGCAAAATACTCGTTTTCAGAGCGCGCGATTATGACACAACAGACGCAGCTTGGCAGCTTATGGCCTTGTTACGGAACGAGCCCATCCTGATATGAAGTACGCCTTTTCATAAAACGCGCACTGACTTACTTCAGTCTGGATTAGTCCGGGACAGCCAATGCGGTCGCGAATTCCGGCTTGCCGGAAACAAAGCTCGACAAGGCAAACGCAGCCGTCGGTTCCATATTGATACAAATCATTTCTATGTTCACTATCCGGCAAGTGCGAGCCAAATTACTCAACCAGCCATAATAAACCGGGTCGATGACAGGCAGTCCGTTCAGATCGTAATACAAACGCACACCCTGCCCCTGCCGTACCTGAGCGACGATCTCCTGCATCAACCGCCCCTGATCGGCAACATTCATGCTGCGCAACGGCTCAAGCAGAAAATTGCCCTTGCCGATGCGCGTCAGGTGTATGCCCGAAATCGTCATCATCAGACCACTTTTTGGCTGACCTGGATACCCATGCGCGAAAATGCCTCCTTCAGACCGTCTGACAGGCTTGCGCGAGTGGTGACCCCGCTCAGGTCTATATTCAGACTGACCAACGCACGCGCTATCTCGGGGTGTATGCCGGTGATAATCGCATCGGCTCCCATCAATTGCACGGCGCGCACCATCTGTATCAGGTGATGCGACACCTGAGAGTCGATATTTCTCACCCCTGTCAAATCCATCACCACCGCACGGGCATGATCCTTGGCAATGCGGTTAAGCAGTGCCTCCATCACCAGCATGGTGCGACTGGAGTCCAGCGTACCGATAATGGGCAGCGTCAGCACGCCATCCCATATTTCGGTAATCGGCGTGGACGTCTCACGCAATTCCATTTCCTGTGCCTTCAGCGTTTTCTCGCGTTCGCCGAGATAGGTGCGAAAAATCGCCATGATCAGCTCATCAAAGAGCTGGGCGAAATACAGCAGCACCGAGCGCGATTGCGTAAAGTCGACCCCGCTATCCCGTTCCAGTGCTG
>JAURZN010000167.1 GCA_030653355.1 Gallionella sp.
GCCCTAACGTTTGATCTGGATATGGATCTGGGCGACAACTTCTTCATTAAAGGCCAGGGGCTGGATGCGCAACTGGGCGGCGCGCTGAAGCTGACCGCCGCGAATGGCGCATCGCCTGTTTCACGAGGCAGCGTGCGCGTAAGCAAAGGAAGTTATTCGGCTTACGGGCAACGTCTGGAAATCGAGCGCGGCATACTCAACTTTCAGGGCCCTTTGGATAACCCCAGCCTGAATATCCTCGCCTGGCGCAAGAACCAGGCCGTCGAGGCGGGCGTGTCCCTGACCGGCACGGCACAATCTCCCCGCGTCAATCTGGTATCCAATCCCAATGTATCCGACAGCAAGAAACTTTCCTGGCTGGTATTGGGACACGACCTTGAGGCCTCTGACGGCAAGGATTTCAGTGCTATGCAGGCTGCGGCGGGCGCACTGCTGGCAGGCAACGAATCCATCGCACTCCAGCAGAAAATTGCCCATGCCGCAGGCCTGGAAGAAGTCAGCATCAGGGGGGCCGGCGGTCTGGAGAGCACCATGCTTACGCTCGGCAAGCGACTCTCCTCGCGCGCCTACCTCAGCTACGAGCAGGGACTGACGGGCGTTGGCACATTGATGAAAATCAACTACACGCTCACCAAGCGACTTTCCGCACAGGCACAGGCAGGCACCACGCCCGCAGTGGACTTGTTTTACACCTTCAGTTTTGACTGACACTCAGCCCGCATGGCGACAAAAAATAACGCCCTGATAAACAGGGCGTTATGGAAGTCAGGCTGTAAAGTTAAAGTAGGCGGCAGCAGCCGACCCTATGTCTGCGTTGCTGACCGGCAGCTTTCGGGCCTGCAATTTTCAATCTTGTATATCCGCAAACGAGACAAAGCGGACGGCCGAGAACACTAAATTTAGAATCGCTTCCAGCCAAAACTAATCGGCGGAAAAAAGCTCAAGCTCTTTTTGCGAAAAATGTGTAGTCACAATGCCTCTGGCTGAATCAACACGAAGTAATTCTGAGAACTTGGCTGCAGGAACTGAGCGGGAGACTATTCGTCTGTTCTGGAGAATTGCTTGACGCGTATTTTGAAATATCTCTGCAATTTTGTCTGGGTCTGCTGCTAAAGGATCCACCGCAATGCCATAAAGTTGCCGAGCAGGCTTCACAAAGTTGAACGCAGTAGTAATTCTCCTCCAACGGCGTTCCGCATCAGTCAGAAGTGCTTCCGGAACTATCGCATCGAAACTTTCATTGATTTTTCGAACCTGCGCATTAAGGTCGGCTTGGGTAATCGTGCTATCTAGTAGGCAATTCATTCTCGCCAGATCGTCACGTACTGGAGCTAGTTCTTCTCGAAGCTCAATTAGTACCTCCGGAATATCTTTTCGATGTCCTGCACGAGCTAGTACGATAGCAATTAACGGCGGAAGTTTTACATCAATGAAAAGGCTGGGCTCTATCTGTGCGACTTCCATCCAAGGGCGCTCTATTCGTCGATATAGGGAATTAATAAAGCCCGCTGATCCTTGTTTTAGATGCATAGTGAACTCATTTGCGCTGTAGTGCGCCGCAGCGTCGACTTGCATCGGCATGGCATTCACAATCTCAGACGATGAAGAAAGTAATCGGGCGTAGTTGTCTCTACGATCGTCAAGTTCATTGCCAGTAAGTAAGCTGGATGGGTTGGTGCTTGAAATAATTTCGCCGTTTCGAATTTCTACCAGTTCAGATGCAAGCAAATAGTCACTGCAAGGTGCCGCATTAAAGGCGGCGAAGGCTGCCTCATTCCTAATACCCTCATCAAATCGCACATAGCCAAAAAATCCTTCGCTATTTGTGACTTTCACTGTTGGCACAATAATGTCGACAACATCGTGAAGGAGAATCGCTCGAAGGGCAGCTTCAGCTTTTTCGATGTCAGCGCGAGATACAATCGGGCCATCTACAATTCTTCCGAGAGCACTTGCTGCATCTGTGTCTGTAAAACACCATGATGCCGGGCGGTCTTTTACCTCAGCAACGGCGACGGCACGATATGAATCAACTGCAGTCGCGATGTGGCCTAATGTCGGTATGTACGCACCCATTCCCCCAGAGCCACGGGACTCATCAGGACGAGTTACGTAGTATGAGATTGAAGGTTTAGACAATTTGAAAAACCGATAGATCTAACATTAGTACCCAACTTTACATTAAGGGATGTTGTATTTGCTGAAATGAATTATGTCCGCTATTGGCACCTATGCACAGAATTAAACTATGCACAGTTGTCGTTTTTAAAAGTCCAAGAAGCCCTATTTCATTAGGCTGCAAGCAAGGTGTTGGCACACTAGCTTGACATAGTTTCACACGTGTTCTGAAGTGGAAATCCACCCACAT
>JAURZN010000169.1 GCA_030653355.1 Gallionella sp.
GCGGCTTGTTGAAGCTTGATACTAAAGATACCTGGTGGGTCGGGCGAGATTCGAACTCGCGACCAACGGATTAAAAGTCCGCTGCTCTACCGGCTGAGCTACCGACCCCTGCAAAGGAGCGCGAATTATACGTATTTCGCGCGCTCTGTCAATGCAGAATTACAAACTTGATGAATAAAACATGACAACACAGGCTCTGCGTTGACTTCGATACGTATTTTTGAGCGCGCACCGCCCAGAGCTATCCGTAAACTAGTTCACGTAGCGGGTTGGATCATCCACACCCGCAGCAGCGAACCCGGCGCGACGCAAGCGGCAGGAATCACATAAACCGCACGCACGGCCCTGCTCATCCGCCTGATAGCAGGAAACTGTCATCGCGTAATCCACGCCCAGCAGATTTCCCCGCTGTATGATCTCCGCCTTGGACAGGTGCAGCAAAGGCGCATGCAAAGTAAGCGGATGTCCCTCCACAGCGGCCTGAGTGGCCAGATTGGCCATGCGTTCAAACGCCTCAATATACGCCGGACGACAATCGGGATAACCTGAATAATCCACCGCATTCACACCGATAAAAATATCCTGTGCGTGCAGCACCTCGGCCCAGGCCAGCGCCAGTGAGAGCATGATGGTATTACGCGCCGGAACGTAAGTCAGCGGAATGCCTGCCGATTCATGTTGCGGTACGGCAATATTGTTGTCCGTCAAAGCCGAACCGCCGAAGCCGGTGAGATCAATGCAGACTACCCGGTGTTCGCGCGCACCCAGCGCATCAGAAACGCACTGCGATGCAGCCAGTTCTGAATGATGGCGCTGCCCGTAATCCACACTGAGTGCATAACAGTCATAACCCTGGGCGCGGGCCATCGCCAGCACCGTTGCCGAGTCCAGCCCACCCGATAATAAGACGACGGCATTCTTCATCAGTGACCTGCTGCGTTGTTCCATAGCATCTTGTGCAACTGCATCTGAAAACGCACCGGCAGGCGATCACGCAATATCCATTCCGCCAGCCGGGTAGGATTGAGCGCACCCTGCGCAGGCGAAAACAGCACTTCGCATTTGTCGGCAAGCTGATGTTGCAACAGAATTTGTCTCGCCCAGAGATAATCATCTTCATCACACAGAACGAATTTGATTTCATCGTGCGATGTCAGCAAGGCCAGATTTTCCCAGCGATTTTTTTCAACTTCGCCTGATGCCGGCGTCTTGATGTCCAGCACCCGCATGACCCGCGCATCCACCCCGCTTATATCCAGCGCGCCACTTGTTTCCAGCGACACCTGGTATCCGGCATTGCATAAGTCACGGAGCAATGGCAGGCAGTTTTTTTGCGCCAGAGGCTCACCACCCGTGACGGTGACATAGCGAGGCGCGTATTGCGCGACCTGTTTCAGGATAGCGGAGAGTGTATGGCTTTGTCCGCCGGTAAAGGCGTAAGTGGTGTCGCAATAACTGCAACGCAAAGGACATCCGGTCAGACGGATAAACACTGTAGGCAAGCCCGTGCGACGGGTCTCCCCTTGCAGGGAGAAAAATATTTCAGTAATGCGCAGTTGCGCGTCTGGCTCAGACATAGGTGACTACTTGCTCTCAGCGATCAGTTTTTTCGCTTTAGCCGCCGCCGCACTATCGGGATAATCGGCGATCAATTGTTTAAGCGTGGCCGTGGCTCTGGCAATCGCTTTCAACTCATACTGACAACCGGCAATGGCAAACAGCACATCCGGCGCTTTGGCCGTATTGGGTTCAGCCTTGAGCAAACTGCGATATGTCACCAGCGCTTCCTTGTAATCTTTCAGCGCAAACTGAGCGCTGCCCAGCCAATAGCGCGCATTTGAGACATGCACCGAACCCGGATATTTTTCAAGGAAAGCTTGCAGGGTCTTAGCAGAATCAGCATATTGCCCGGATTTTAACAGGTCATAAGCCGTCTCAATGGCCCGATTCTCCGCCGCCGGATCATCTGGATCAGCCACCGCGGTTGCATCAGCCACCGCAGGCGCCACGACATCAACCGGCTTGACTGCTTCGGCCTCTATGGCTTCGAAATGACGCAGACGCGCATCCAAATCCACATAAAAATCTTTTTCACGCTTCTCGGCCTCTTGCAGGCCGTGCGCAAGTTCTTCATTCTGCCCGCGCAATTTGCGGAGCTCGCCGTTCAATATATCGATCTGCCCTTGCAGATCGAAGATTGATTTGGTTTGTTGCTTACCCAACTCTTCCAGAATAAGCACACGCGCCTCGACCTGCTGGATTTGCTTGCGCGCATCGTCGTCCGAAAACAACCCCGCCTGCGCGGGAACGGCAAAACACAAACCCAGAAAAATCAAGACGCGCAGCTTCAACATAGTATTACTTTGCGTAGTTCAGATCGGTACGGCGATTCTGTGACCATGAAGACTCTTCATGTCCTGTCGCTTTTGGTTTTTCTTCGCCATAGCTTACGCTGTCCAACTGAGCGGCTTTCGCGCCACCCAACTCCAGCATTTTCATTACGCCATCCGCGCGACGCTGACCCAGAGCGAGGTTATATTCGTTGCTGCCGCGCTCATCGCAATTACCTTCCAGGCGCACATTACGGGCTGCATTCTTGCTCAGATACTCGGCATGAGCCTGCACCAGCGGCTTGTCGGCATCCTGCACCGCAGCTACATCAAACGGGTAATACACACTGCGACCGGCAAGAATACTGGTCGGATCGTTCAGTGGATCAACAGCTGTTTTCGCAGCAGCGACCGTGGCCGTGGCTGGTGCTGTGGCTGTGGCTGCAGCAGCTACAGGCGCGGCAGGTGCGGCGGTTGTCTCATGCGGCTTCTGGCTGGCACAGGCGGCAAGCAAGTTCACCAACACAATACTGATAACAAGTTTTTTCATTGCCATTCCCCTCATTTGATTAAGTTAAAGATGTGGTCCCCACACTGGCTCGCGCGCATCGCCGCTTTGCGTAAACATGTGTTGTTTAACACGACCATCGCTGGACACGGTTGCCAATATACCACGACCTCGCGCCTCGCTGGCAAACAGGATGAGCTTACCGTTGGGCGCAAAACTGGGTTTTTTCTCCCATCCACCCTCGGTAAGCGCTTCCATTTGACCTGTCTGAAAATCCTGCACAGAGATATAAAACCGTCCGCCGCTTAAATGCGTGAACACAAAAGACTTACCATCCGGGCTGTGTCGCGGCGAGTAACTGCTGCCTGCAGCGAACGTCAGACGCTGCGCTGCCCCCCCGGCGACCGGCATGCGATAAACCTGCGCACTGCCGCCACGGTCTGATGTGAACAACAAGGATGTTCCATCGGGCGAAAAATTGGGCTCGGTGTCTATCGCCCCGCTAAAACTGATGCGACGAATCTCGCCACCATCCGGACGCATCAGATAAATTTGCGAACTGCCATCGCGCGTCAGCACCACGGCCAGTTGTTTACCATCCGGAGACCAGGCCGGCGCACTGTTACTGCCGCGAAAATTAGCCACCGCCTTGCGCTGATGCGTGTACAGCGATTGCACGAACACCGCCGCATGGCCCGTTTCAAAACTCACATAGGCAAGATGACTGCCATCAGGCGACCAGGAAGGCGACATGATGGGTTCATTCTGCTTCAAGACAACTTGCTCATTGTGCCCATCGCTGTCCGCAACAATCAGACTGAACATTTTTCCCTGCCGGTTCACATAGGCGATACGGGTGCTGAACACCCCCTTATTGCCCGTCAGCTTTTCATAGATCAGATCGGCGATACGGTGGCCGACAGCGCGTATCTGCCCGTCACCTGCCGACACAGCCTGCCCGATCAATTCGACCTGCTTGACCACATCCAGCATACGGAAACGAGCCACTATGCGCCTGTCAGCCTGTGCGCTGACCGTACCTATCGCCAGCGCTTCCGTGCCACGCACCTGCCAGTCAGGGTAGTGCACTTCGGCGGCCTCATGCGGCGACTTACCAGCGGGGTCAACCAGACGAAACAAACCGCTGCGCAGCAAATCGCCCGTCACGACTTCGTTAATTGCCAGCCCCAGCTTTTCATCTCCGCCGAAGGGCACAATGGACACGGGAATCTGATGTTCCCCCGCACCGATAATTTCGATGCTCAATGCGGCACGAGCCATCGATGCATGTAGCAGCATCAACACACCCAGCACAGTAAACAGTATTTTTTGCATACAACAATCCCTTTTATTCAACAGGCTGAAAACCCAGCTTTAATTCACGAAAACGCTTAAACAGACTTGCATCGGCAGGCAAGGGCAACGGTTGAGACTTCAGGATCGCACGCTCCACCGCCGTATCATAAACAGCGTTGCCACTGGATTTAGCCAGGCGCGCATTGAGCACGGCACCGCCCGGCAATACCGTCACCAGAAACTCGGCACGCGCATCCTTTGCCACATCCGGCGGCATGACGATATTGCGCCTGATTTTTCCGGCAATTTTAGCGATGTATTCATCCACTACACGACCGGTCGCCGCTTCTTGCGCCGCCTGTTCGCGTGCTGCCTGTTCCCGCAGCACTGCTTCCCGCGCAGCCTGCAATTCCGCTGCTGGCGCAGGCTGAACGCTTTCCTTGCGAACTTCTTTCTTTACTTCGGGCTTGGCCTCGGGTTTTTCAGACAACTTTTCCGGCGGTTTTTCCACAGGCCGGACTTCGATTCTCGGTTTTTTATCCGGTATCACGATATCCGGCTTGACCTCTGCCACCACTTTGGCTGGCGGCGGAAGCACTTTCTCAACTCTGGCCTCGACAGGCGACGCAGGTTCCGCCGCTGGCAGGCTTTGCCATAACTCCACACTCAGTGTCGCAGGCGGCTCAGCCTGCCAGGAAAAACCGAAGTACAGCAACGCAAAGAAAGCGACATGCACCATCAGGGCCAACAGGCCTGCGGGCAGCTTATAGGGTTCCTGATAATAGACTGCCGCGTTCATTGAGTCCGGGCTTGTGTCAGCAAACCAACTTTTTTGATCTGTTGCTGTTGCAGCACATCCATCACGTCGATGACTTCTTCGTAGCGCACGCTCTTGTCGGCGGAAATCACCACCGCCTGTTCCGCCTGCATAGCCTGTCTGGATTTCAGAATCGAGACCAATTCCTCGCGGGACACACGACTTTCACCGCCACCCTGCGCATGATCGCGCAAGGCCAGCGTATTATCTTTTTTGATGATCACTTCCAGCGGCGCGGGCGATGGCACCGACGACTGTCTGACCTGCGGCAAATCAACCTGCCCCGGGTTCATCATCGGTGCCGTCACCATGAAAATCACCAGCAATACCAGCATCACGTCGATATACGGCACGACGTTGATATCGTTCATCAGGCGGTTTCTTGAACGACGGCTTGATCTCATGGCTGGCGCTGCAACACGTTGGAAAATTCTTCACTGAAACTTTCAAAGCGTGAAGCCAGACGGTCAATGTCATGCGCATAGCGGTTATACGCCACAACCGCCGGAATCGCCGCAAACAAGCCCATCGCGGTCGCCACCAGCGCTTCGGCGATGCCGGGCGCGACATGCGCCAGCGTCGCCTGACCTACATTCGCCAGACCGCGAAAAGCGTTCATGATGCCCCACACCGTACCGAACAATCCTACATACGGGCTGACCGAACCGACCGAGGCCAGAAACGCCAGATGGGATTCCAGCCTGTCCATCTCGCGCTGGTAGGTCGCACGCATCGCACGGCGCGTGCCCTCCATGACCGCGCTGCTGTCCACGCCATGCTGTTTCTTCAGCTTCACAAACTCGACAAAACCGGCGGCGAAGATGCGTTCCAGTGCGCCCTGATCGGCGCGCGCCGAATTGCCGACCGCCTTGTAAACCTCATTCAGATTGGGATTGCGCCAGAATGCTTCTTCAAACTCATCCGTTAAACGGGTTTCGCGACGTATCGCGAACAGTTTGAGAAAAATGTACCACCAGGACATCATGGACACCAGCAGCAGCAAACCCATCACCAATTGCACCAGCACACTGGCATTGCTGATCAGATGTATAAACGACAAATCCTGCGTAACTTCCATTACCAACCTTTCCTAATGAGTATGGCGTGCAGCCACCCTGATAACATACACGCGCTTCCCTCTCCTCCATCCTCTACTTGCAGAGGTGGCGAACGAATCGCTGCGTGAACTGCCCGTTAATCCTGCCACTGTGAGCGCAACGCTTCCGGCACTCTGACCGGCTTGAACGTTTCCAGCGAGACACTCACCAGATGTACTTCCGCCTCCGTCAACAACTCATCTTCGCGCCGCACGGTTTGCAGCAGCGTGATGCGGCTGCGTCCGATATCCTTGACCTGCGCGGTGACGTCCAGCATATCATCCAGCAGCGCTGGTCTGAGATAATCCAGCTTCATCGAACGCACCACGAACACCACACCGAATTCTTTCATCAAACCGGCGTTGCTGTAGCCGTGCGTGCGCAACCACTCAGTCCGCGCGCGCTCCATAAAGTTCACATAGCTGGCGTGATAAACCACGCCACCCGCATCCGTGTCCTGAAAATACACCCGCACCGGCCAGGTGAAAAGCAAATGCCTACTCATCCGGCAAATCTCCACTGCCCAAATGGCTCGCCACTGTCAGCCCGAAATGCAAATACGCATTTGCCGTCGCCATGCGGCCGCGCGGCGTGCGTTGCAGATAGCCCTGCTGAATCAGATACGGCTCCAGCACATCTTCGATCGTGTCACGCTCTTCGCCAATGGCTGCAGCAAGGTTATCCACGCCGACAGGGCCGCCTGCAAATTTCTCGATGATGGTCAACAACAACTTCCTGTCCATCACATCCAATCCCTGCGTATCCACGTCCAGCATGGTAAGTGCGGCATCGGCAACCTTGCGCGTTGCATCGCCGCCCGCCTTCACATCTGCATAGTCGCGCACCCGGCGCAACAAGCGGTTGGCGATACGCGGTGTGCCGCGTGAGCGTTTTGCAATCTCCATGGCACCATCGTGCGACAGATTCATTTCCAGCAAACCGGACGAGCGCATCACGATGCGCTGCAACTCTTCAGGGGTGTAAAACTCCAGACGGGAAACGATGCCGAAACGGTCGCGCAGCGGATTGGTCAGCATCCCGGCGCGCGTGGTCGCACCGACCAGCGTGAACGGCGGCAAATCCAGCTTCACCGAACGCGCCGCCGGCCCCTCGCCTATCATGATATCGATCTGATAATCCTCCAGCGCGGGATAGAGAATTTCCTCCACCACTGGCGATAAGCGGTGTATCTCATCGATGAATAGCACGTCATTCGGCTCGAGATTGGTCAGCAAAGCGGCCAGATCACCGGCGCGTTCCAGCACCGGGCCTGAGGTGTGACGCAGATTCACCCCCATCTCACGAGCGATGATCTGCGCCAGCGTAGTCTTACCTAAGCCCGGCGGGCCGAACAGCAGCACATGGTCGAGCGGTTCCTGCCGCCGCTTGGCGGCTTGTATGAAAATTTCCAGTTGTTCGCGTATCTTTTCCTGGCCGACATATTCATCGAGCTGCTTGGGGCGCAAGGCGCGCTCCAGCGCCTCCTCCTGACGAGATACAACGGCAGGCGTAGTCAGGCGCGGTTCGGCGGTGAGATTGTCGCTGTGGATCATGCTGTAAATAATGACTTAAGTGGCTTCAAGACTTGGATAATAGCTTAAGTGCCTGACGTATGCCGTCAGACACGCCAACTTCTTTGGCCAGCTGCTTAGCCGCCCAGTCGGCTTCCTTCTCGTTATAACCTAGCGCCTGCAGAGCATTGATGATATCGCTGCCGACGGAGCTGACTGCCATGCCGCTTGCAGCGCCTGCCCCGCTTGTCGTGAATTTACCCTGCAATTCCAGCAGCAGCCGCTCGGCGGTCTTCTTGCCCACACCGGGTATCTTGACCAGCCGCCCGGCCTCCTTGTTCGCCACGGCATCCGCCAGATCGTTCAGACTCAGACCGGACAGAACGGACAATGCCAACTTGGGGCCCACACCGCTGATCTTGAGCAGCAGACGAAAGGCGATGCGTTCATCGCTCGTGCCGAAGCCATACAGCAGATGCGCGTCCTCGCGCACGATCAGCTGCGTATGCAGTACGACTTTTTCGTGCAACACAGGCAGATTATAGAAGGTGCTCATCGGCACGTCGATTTCATACGCCACACCCTGCACATCCAGCAGGATTTGCGGTGGGTTCTTTTCCAGCAGTATCCCGCTTAAACGACCGATCATAAATTTACCTTACTCAATATTAATGACAACGACAGCAGCGCCCCGTGCGCCAGCATCGCGCCTATGGTCAGCACAATCGCGCCACCCAATTTTTGCGGCTGTGCGGCGTGACGCACCAGCAGACGCGCGGCCTGCACGCTCAGCGGCAGTGCCAGCAATGCAAGCAACGACAATCCGGGCAGCCAGCCGACAAAGACACTCGTCAGCAGCCAGCTATACGCCAGTGCCACGATCAGCACATAACCCCAGCGCGCCTGAGCCACTTCCAGCCTGGCTACCCAGTGCAGCTTGCCCGCCGCGATATCCGCGCTGCGATCGGGGAACTGGTTGATATACAGCAAATTAGCCGCCAGCAATGCGTATGAAAAACCGGCGATGTAGGCTGTTGCGGCAAATTCACCGCGCTGCACGAAATCAGCCCCGGCTATGATCAGTAAAAATCCCGCCGCGATACACAATTCGCCCAGGCCGCGGCTGTTCAGTCGCAGCGGCGGCGCGGAATAGGCCCAGCCTATGACCAGACCGCCCAGCCCGATATAAATTAATTGCAGGTCGGTGCGCAGCATTAGCCACACGCCCGCGATCGCCACGCACCCGAACAATGCCAGACCGAAGTTACGCGTCTGAATCTCACTCAACACGCCATTCTGTATGAAGCGGCTGCCGCCCGTAAAAGGGAAGATGCGCTCCACGTTGCACGCATCCGTACCATTTTGCGCATCGTAATAATCGTTCAGCACGTTCGCTCCGGCGTGCGCGAGCACGGCGAACAACAAGGTAAGCAGTGCGAGCGGAACATCCAGCGTCTGTCCATCGTGCCAGACAATCGCCAGCCCGATCAGACCCGCCATCAGACTGGCCGTCAAGAATGCCGGGCGTGTCGCGGCGAAATAGCGGGCGACCGGATTCCGGAAGGCAGCAGGTGTCGGCTCCATCGGCATCAGATCAACCTTCCCTTCTTGACGCTCAAGCCCTTGGTTGCCAGCGCACCCAGCCCAAGCCCGCCGTGCGCATGACAAATCGCGCAGGCCAATGCATCTGCCGCATCCGGACTGGGCGTGCCGGACAGTTTAAGCAGGCGTTGCACCATCAACTGCACCTGCTCCTTCGCCGCATGACCATTGCCGACCACCGCCTGCTTGACCTGCAACGCGGTATATTCACCCACCGGCAGATTGGCCAGCACCGCCGCACAGATCGCCGCGCCACGCGCCTGCCCCAGCAGCAAGGTGGATTGCGGATTGACGTTGACGAACACCTTTTCAACCGCGACCTGATCGGGCTTGTGCAGCGCGATTACCTCGCTCAGTGAATTGAGGATAACTTTGAGGCGTTCGGGCAATTCACCGTCCGGCGTCTTGATGCAGCCGCTGGCAACATAGTGCAACTGCTGACCATCCTTATCCAGCACGCCGAAACCGGTGATGCGCAGGCCGGGGTCGATCCCCAGAATGCGGATTGAGGAGCGAGGATAGAGGATTGAGTCCAAGAGCGGAGCAGCGGTTTTTTCTCTATCCTCTATCCTCGATCCTCGATCCTGAGCCACACTCAATCCTCAATGACCGCCGTGGTATACACTTCCTGCACGTCATCCAGGTCTTCCAGCGCGTCGAGCAATTTCTGCATCTTCAGCGCATCGTCGCCGGTAAACAGCACTTCGTTGGCTGGTTTCATGATGACCTCGCCGAATTCCGGCTTGTAACCGGCTGATTCGAGTGCCTGCTTGACGCTGACAAAATCATTCGGCGCGGTAATGACCTCGATACTGCCGTCGTCATTAGTATTGATATCCTCCGCACCCGCATCGAGTGCAACTTCCATCAGGCCATTTTCATCCGTACCCGGCGCAAAAATCATCTGCCCGCAATGCGTGAACATGAATGCCACCGAACCGTCGGTGCCGAGATTGCCGCCGTATTTACTGAAAGCATGGCGCACATCCGCCACCGTGCGCGTCTTGTTGTCCGTCATGCAATCCACCATCACCGCCGCGCCGTTGATGCCATAGCCTTCGTAACGTATTTCAAGATACTGCACCCCTTCCAGCTCGCCGCTGCCGCGCTTGATGGCGCGTTCGACGTTATCCTTGGGCATGTTGTTATCATAGGCCTTGTCCATCGCCAGCCGCAGGCGCGGATTACCGGTCGGATCGCTGCCACCCATGCGCGCCGCCACGGTAATTTCCTTGATCAGACGCGTGAAGGTCTTACCGCGTTTGGCATCCTGCTTGCCCTTGCGGTGCTGGATATTTGCCCACTTGCTATGTCCTGCCATCGTGTTCTCCAAATAATTATCGGGCGATGTTATCATTTCCGCCTCCTTAACCCAACACGGGTCACAGAAATCACCATGAGCGCCCCTATTCTCATCGCCAGGAACGCCGAGCAGGATATTTACCTGCTGCCACAGATGGCAAACCGCCACGGCCTGATCACCGGCGCGACCGGCACCGGCAAAACTGTCACGCTGCAAACCCTGGCTGAATCGTTCAGCCGCAACGGCGTTCCGGTATTTCTCTCCGATATCAAAGGCGATTTATCCGGTCTGAGCAAAGCAGGCGGCGGTAATGCAAAAGTTACCGCACGGGTCGAACAACTAAAACTGGACGATTTCGCACCTCGTTCATTTCCGGTGACATTCTGGGATGTATTCGGCGAACTGGGTCATCCGCTGCGCGCCACCATTTCCGACATGGGGCCTCTGCTGATCGGACGCATGCTGAACCTCAACGAGGTTCAGCAGGGCGTGATGTCACTGGTATTCAAGATTGCCGATGACAACGGCCTGTTGCTGCTCGATCTCAAAGACCTGCGCGCCATGGTGCAGAACGTGGGTGATAAATCCAGCGACTTCACCACAGAATACGGCAACATTTCCACCGCCAGCATAGGCGCGATCCAGCGCGGCCTGCTGCAAATCGAAATGCAGGGGGGCGACAAGCTGTTCGGCGAACCGATGCTCAACATTGACGACCTGATGCAGACCGACGCCAACGGTTACGGCATGATCAATATTCTGGTAGCGGATCGGCTGATGACCTCTCCCAAGGTGTATTCCACCATGCTGCTATGGCTGCTGGCCGAACTGTTCGAGAATCTGCCGGAAGCGGGCGATCTCGCCAAACCAAGGCTGGTATTTTTCTTCGACGAGGCACATCTGCTGTTCAACGATGCGCCCGCCGCGCTGCTCGACAAGATAGAACAGGTGGTGCGTCTGATCCGTTCCAAAGGCGTAGGCGTGTATTTCGTCACGCAGAATCCGGCTGACGTACCGGACAAGGTGCTAGGACAGCTCGGCAACCGTGTACAACACGCGCTGCGCGCCTTCAGCCCGCGCGACCAGAAGGCGGTAAAGGCCGCGGCTGAAACCATGCGCGACAACCCGGCTCTCGATGAAATCTCTGCCATCACCGAACTGGGCGTGGGCGAGGCGCTGGTTTCTTGCCTGAACGAAAAAGGCACGCCCGGCATCGTCGAGCGCGCGCTGATCGTGCCGCCCGAAGGACAGATAGGTCCGATCACTGAGGCAGAACGGCGTTCCGTAATACAGAATTCGCTGCTCGCCGGGCACTACGAGAAGACACTGGATCGCGAGTCGGCCTATGAAATTTTGAAAGAACGTGCCCGCGCAGCGGAAAGCGCGCAAGCCGTGGCGCAGCCAGCTCCCGAGAACAGCGGCGGGCTGCTGGGCGGCATTTTCGGCAGCGGTGGCACAAGCAGTCGTCAGGGCATAGGCGAAACCATGGTTAAAAGTGCCGTGCGCTCCATCGGTTCCGCACTCGGGCGCGAGATCATACGCGGCGTATTGGGATCATTGCTGGGCGGTCGCAGGAGGTAATTTACCGGAGTCACGGCACATCATGGAAACCATACTGATAGCAAATCCCAAGGGCGGCAGCGGCAAAACTACGCTATCGGTCAACATCGCAGGCTATCTGGCCAACCAGGGCAGGCGTGTCGCGATACTGGACCTGGACAGACAAAAGTCTGCATCTCTTTGGATTGCCGCACGCCCGGCCGATTTACCGGAAATCGTGACGCTGGAATCAAGCAAAGGTGAAGATTGCCTCACCGACACACTGGTGATTGATAGCCCTGCCGGCTTGCACGGCAAGAATCTGGCGCGTGCCATCAAGCTGGCGCACAAGATCATCGAACCTGTTTCCCCCTCCTTGTTCGATCTGAACGCCAGCCGCGACTTTCTGACAATACTGGCCGATGAAAAAAACGTACGCAAGGGTAAAAACGAGATCGGCGTGGTCGGCATGCGCATGAATCCGCGCACCCGCGCTGCCACCTTACTGGAGAATTTCCTCGCCGACTCAGGCTTGCCGATACTGGCTTACCTGCGCGAAACACAGGTTTACGTCAATGCCGCCTTCGAGGGAAAGTCGCTGTTCGACCTGCCGCCTTACCTGGCCGAACGTGAGCTGGAACAATGGGAGTTTATGCTGGACTGGATTAAGGAATAATCGCCCGGTAAGCAGAAGGCCAACCCCCCTGCCGCAGAAAGGTTTAACAATTCTGACGGGATACAGGCTCAATATCCCACACGCAGACACAATTCCGTCCCCGGCTTTTTGCACACAGCAAGGCGTGGTCGGCTCGCTCAACGACATCTGCGACCAATTCGCCGGCATTGAGCGCAGCTATACCGAAAGAGGCGCTAATCGTAATCGTCTTGTCTTCGCCTATTCGTATCGGATGCACGGACAAATCCACACGAAGGCGATTCAGGAGTACCTCAGCAGCTGCGAGGGTGGTGTCCGGGAGGCAAACCAGAAACTCTTCACCGCCATATCTGAAAGTAATGTCGTAAATCCTCAGCCTCTCCATCAGGAAACGCGCCACCGCGCTCAAGGCCAAGTCGCCAGCGGGGTGTCCATACTGATCATTCACCGTCTTGAAATGATCAATATCCATCATGCAAATCACGCATGGCGGGGAACCACGACTCACACGCTCGGCTTCCTCGCGCAGTCTGGATTCCATCGTATGCCTGTTCCATGCGCCGGTCAGATGATCGACCGTGCAGACTCGCTGCAACAATTCGCTTTGACAATGATGAATGGCCTGTTTGAAATTCAGGGAATCATCCACAAAATTCAGATAACTGGTTTTGCGCGCTTCATTGCCCAGGGGGAGCGACTCGATCAGTCTTCGTGCTGAATCGTGCATCGCCTTGTGAGGTTCGCCTATTTTTTCGACATCCGGTGCCAGCCGAAAGGTTTCCTCATCCAGTGAAGCATACCAGCGTCCGAAATCGCACAGCAGGTGTGCGTCCTGATTAACGCAGACGGGCGGCGCGGATTCTCCGCAGATAATGAAGCGGTAAAAATCTTTTATCCAGTACTGATGCATCGCAAGCGCGCGATCCAGCTCCTTGACGATGGATAATGCTGCATTTGCATCCATCGATTTGCTGTGTTTGCGTTGCGCAGGTGTTCCCATCAAGTCTGCACCGCTTCCAGCGCGTCCTTCAGTGTTTCTTCGCGCAGTGCGTTGAGCGCCTTGGATAGTTTTTCGGCACATTCCACCACCTCATCTGACAAATCCTGCACCGTGGAATGTGAAATCAATACCGCCGCCGCGCCAACCACCTTCAGCAACATGGCGCGTTCCTGCATCAGCATCTCAATTTCGTCGCCCAGCAATTCAGCTTCCTGCCTGTTCATCTGTTTCTCCTCAGTGTGTCTTGACGGCAGCTACCGCCAGCGCACTCATGTTCACGATACGACGCACCGTCGCGGATGAAGTCAGAATGTGCGCCGACTTGTTTGCACCCAGCAAGATTGACCCGATACTATCACCATCCCCACCCGTCAGCTTGAGCAAATTATAGGCAATGTTGGCGGCATCCAGATTCGGCATGATCAGCAGATTCGCCTCGCCTTTCAAACGCGAGTCGGGGAATATCGTCAAGCGCAGACTCTCAGACAACGCGGCATCGCCATGTATCTCACCTTCGACTTCCAGCTCCGGCGCCTGTTGCTCCAGCAATGCACGCGCCCGGCTCATTTTATGCGCCGATGCATTGTCATGACTGCCAAAATTGGAGTGCGACAATAATGCGACTTTCGGCGTCAAACCGAAACGGCGCACTTCTTCTGCCGCCAGCAGCGTCATCTCGACGATCTGTTCCGCACTCGGATCGAGATTGACATAGGTGTCGCAGATAAACAAGGTGTGATGCTGCAACATCAAAATGTTCATCGTAGCGTATATATTGACGCCCGGACTATGACCGATAACCTGATCGATATAAGGCAAATGATGCAGCGGCTGCGAAATCGTGCCGCACAACATCGCATCCGCCGAATCCATGCGCACCAGCATCGCCGCAATCAGACTGGTGCGACGACGCATCTCGCGCTTGGCCGCTTCCGGTGTCACACCACGGCGCTGCATCAGGGAATGATATTCTTTGCAATACTCACGGAAACGGGGATCACTCTCCGGATTCACCAGCTCGAAGTCCACACCCGGACGGATGCGCAAACCCAGCTTGGCGATGCGTTGCTCAACGACCGCAGGACGGCCAACCAGTATCGGGTAAGCCAGACCCTCGTCCACCACGGTCTGCACCGCGTGCAACACCCGCATATCCTCGCCTTCCGCATACACCAGACGCTTAGGCGCACGCTTGGCCGCGTCAAAGACCGGTTTCATCAACATGCTGGATTGATAAATGAAACCAGCCAGTTGTTCACGGTAGGCGGACATGTCGGCTATCGGCCGCTCGGCCACACCGCTATCCATCGCGGCTTGCGCCACGGCAGGCGCGATGCGTGTAATCAGGCGCGGGTCGAAGGGTTTGGGAATCAGATAATCTGCACCGAAGGATAAATTGTCATCGCCATACGCCGCCGCCACCTCTTCGGATTGCTCGGCGCCGGCCAGTTCGGCAATCGCATGCACCGCCGCCTGCTTCATGGCTTCATTGATGGTGGTTGCCCCCACATCCAGCGCACCCCGGAAAATATACGGAAAGCACAATGCGTTATTCACCTGATTCGGATAGTCGGAGCGTCCGGTCGCCAGTATGGCGTCTGGCCGCACGGCACGGGCCAGCTCAGGCAATATTTCGGGCGTAGGATTGGCCAGCGCAAAAATCAGCGGTTTGTCCGCCATCTGCGCAACCATTTCCGGCTTCAACACCCCGCCCGCCGACAAACCCAGAAACACGTCCGCGCCCGCAATCACATCACCCAGCGTACGCGCGGCGGTATCGACAGCGTAACGCGCCTTATTCTCATCCATTTCCTCAAGGCGGCCCTTATAAACCACGCCCTTGATGTCGCTGACGCGGATGTTTTCCATGCGCACACCCAGTCCCACCAGCATATCCAGACATGCCAAGGCCGCAGCGCCCGCACCGGACACCACCAGCTTAATGTTGGCGATATCCTTGCCCACCACCCTCAGACCATTCAGCAAAGCCGCACCGACAATGATGGATGTGCCGTGCTGGTCGTCGTGAAACACCGGGATCTTCATCCGCTCGCGCAACTTGCGCTCGATGTAAAAACACTCAGGCGCCTTGATGTCTTCCAGATTGATGCCGCCAAAAGTAGGCTCAAGCGAGGCGATGATATCCACCAGCTTATCGGGGTCGAGCTCAGCGATTTCCAGATCGAACACATCGATACCGGCAAATTTCTTGAACAGCACCCCCTTGCCTTCCATAACCGGTTTGGCAGCCAGCGGACCTATCGCACCCAGTCCCAGCACCGCCGTGCCGTTGGTAATCACCGCGACCAGATTGCCGCGTGCCGTCATGTTGCGCACCTCAGCCGGATTTTCCACGATCAGCTCGCAGGCCGCCGCCACACCGGGCGAGTAAGCCAGCGCCAGATCGCGCTGAGTAATCATAGGCTTGGTTGCATTGACAGATATTTTGCCAGCAGGTGCCTGACGGTGGTATTGCAGCGCAGCTTCGCGCAATTGCTTGTCCATAATTTCCTCGTTTATCGAAACTCGCGGCGATTATAACGCAGCGACTTGGCTTGATTCTGATGCAATTAAGTTCTCAGTGCTGCCAGCATCTTCTCCAGCCGTTTGACTGACACAATCACCGGCGTCTTCAATTCCTGCGCAAACAACGATACGCGCAATTCCTGCAACAACCAGACAAATTCATCAACACGCGGATCGCGCTGCTGTGTGGAGCGAAGTTTTTGCACGGCTTGCAACAAGGGTTGCAATTGAGTCATGCATTGCGCATCGCGCGCCGGATTACTGCGCAATTTTTCGATGCGCAGATTGATGGCCTTGAGGTAACGCGGCACGTGCTGCAGACGCTCATAAGGCGTATCCCGAATGAATCCCCCGTGCAGCAGGAATTCCAGTTGCGCGCGTATGTCCTGGTTCGCCTGATGATGCGCTTTCAGTTGCGGCAGACTCTTTTGCAACACCTGATGCTCGGTGAGCACCCCCAGCACCAGCCTTGCCAACTCTTGTGCAATCAGCAACAGACGGTTCTTGGCTTCTTTACCGCGCGCACTGAATTCCGCCTCAGTGGTCGGCAACGGTTCATTCAGGCAGGCACGGTCAAACGCCATCGCCAGTATCTGCTGATGCAATTCCTGCTGCGTACCGAAGGGCATAAATAACATACCTAGGCGTTGCGCATCGGGCAAATTCTTTTCCAGATATTTCACCTGTTCCTTGAGCAGCAGCATGAACAGACGGCGCAGCCCGCCACGATGCGCGGCCTGCGCCGCATCACGCGTATCGAATGCGCGCAGCACCACCGCATCTCTGTCGTCCACCAGCGCGTTGTACAGCGTAACCTCCTGTCCGGCACGCTGCACCCGGCGCGTCTCGGTGAACGTCCCGAAACTCCATGAAGTGCAGCGTTGCTCGCTGAGCGCCTCCTGTTTGTCCACCGTCACGGCAGCGATTACGGGTGCGGCACGCGGCGCATGCTCGCCGTGCAGTTGCGAAAAATTGCGCGACATACCCAGCTGGCGGCCATGCTCATCCATTACCCGGAAATTCATCAGCAGATGTGGCGGCAACTGCTCCAGACGGAACGCATCCAGCGGCACCTCCAGCTGCTTCTGTTCACGGATGTAACGTGCCAATGCCTGCAGCAGCGGTGTATTGGCAGATGGCACGTCCCGACAGAAAGCGGCGGCGAATTCCGGCACGGGAACCAGATTGCGGCGTATCTTTTGCGGCAGCGTCTTAATCAGTTGCGCGACCTTTTCGGCCAGCAGGCCGGGAACCAGCCACTCGCAACGAGTGGCCGACACCTGATTGATCAGCGCCAGCGGCACAGTAAGCGTGACACCGTCGTCGTTTTTGCCCGGCGAAAAGTTGTAGCTCAGCGTGAAACTGACGCTATCGATTTTAAGTTGCGCCGGAAACTGGTCGGTGGTGATGCCCGCCGCCTCGTGGCGCATCAGGTCATCTTTTTTCAGATACAGCAATTTTGTATCCGTGCGCTCAGCCTCACGACGCCATGCCTCGAAGGTCGCGCCGTTGTGGATATGCGCCGCGATACGGCTGTCGTAAAACGCGAAGATCAGTTCATCGTCCACCAGCACATCGGGGCGACGCGCCTTGTGTTCCAGCGCTTCAATTTCCCCAATCAACTTCTGATTGTGCGCAAAGAACGGCGCACGCGTGTCGAATTCACCCTCCACCAGTGCCTGCCGGATGAACACCTCACGCGATTCCGGCACATTCATCGGCCCGTAATGCACACGTTTTTTGGCATTGAGCAACAGACCGTGCAGTGTGCTGCGCTCGAACGCCACCACCTGTGCCGGTTTCTTCTCCCAGTGCGGATCGTAATAATGGCGCTTGATCAGATGCCCACCGGTTTCCTCCAGCCACTCCGGTTCGATGCGCGCCACCGTGCGTGCATACAGGCGATGCGTCTCGATCAGTTCGCCCGACATCACCCACTTGCTGCCCTTCTTCGCCAGCACCGAATTGGGCGCAATGAAAAACTTTATGCCGCGCGCGCCCAGGTATTCATTGCCGTCCATGCTCTTCATGCCGATATTGCCGAGCAGGCCACACAGCAAAGCCTTGTGTATTTGCTCATAGGAAGCGGGCAGCTCATTGCTGCGCATGCCCATTTCGGCCACCTGCGTGTGCAACTGCTGATGCAACTCACGCCACTCGCGCAGTCGCAGCGGAGACAGGAAATTCTTGCGGCATTCTTCGGCCAGCAGACGATTGGATTGCTTGTGCGCCACCGCCTGTTCGAACCACGCCCATATCTTGATAAACGCCAAAAAATCAGATCGTTCATCAGCAAAGCGTTTATGCGCCGTGTCCGCCGCCTCCTGCCTGTCGAGAGGGCGCTCGCGCGGGTCTTGCGTCGAAAGCGCGCTGGCGATAATAAGAATTTCCGTCAGGCACTGGTATTGCCTTCCTGCCAGCAACAGACGCGCAATCTTCGGGTCCAACGGCAATTTGGCCAGTTCGTTTCCCAGCGGGGTGAGTTTTCGTTCTTCATCAATTGCATTCAACTCTGCCAGCAGCTGATATCCGTCCGCGATCATGCGCGACGTAGGGGGTTCGATGAACGGAAATTCAGCAATATCCCCCAGTTCAAGCGCACTCATGCGCAGAATCACAGTCGCCAGCGATACACGAAAAATTTCTGGGTCGGTGAATTCATCACGCAGCAAAAAGTCAGCTTCATCGTATAAACGCAGGCAAATACCGCTCATCACGCGCCCGCAACGCCCCGCCCGCTGGTTTGCGGCTGCACGGGAGATTTTCTCGATGTGCAGTTGTTCGACCTTCTGGCGGATACTATAACGATTCACCCGGGCCAACCCGCAGTCGATTACATAGCCGATGTTAGGTACAGTTAGCGACGTTTCAGCGACGTTTGTCGCCAGAACCACGCGCCGCTTGGCGCCGGTCTTGAACACCTTGTCCTGCTCAGCTGCCGACAGGCGCGAAAACAGCGGCAATATTTCGATTCCTTTGGGATGATGCTTGCGCAGGGCTTCCGCCGTATCGCGTATTTCGCGCTCCCCCGGCAGAAAAACCAGCACGTCGCCGCGCAGCCCGCCTACCGCCAGTTCATCCAGTGCCGCGCTCACCGCCTGCGGCACGTTCTGCGCTTCTCCCTCATCGCTGACCTGCAAAGGGCGATAGCGCGTTTCGACCGGATAACTGCGCCCCGACACCTCTACCACCAGCGCACCGAAATGCCGTGCGAAGCGATCCGCATCCAGCGTGGCAGAGGTGATGATGAGCTTGAGGTCAGGGCGGCGCGGCAACAGCTGTTTAAGATAACCCAGCAGAAAATCGATATTGAGTGAACGTTCGTGCGCCTCGTCGATGATGAGGGTGTCATACCTTTTGAGCAGCGGATCACTGTGGATCTCCGCCAGCAGTATGCCGTCCGTCATCAGCTTGATTACGGTATCAGGCGAGACCTTGTCGTGAAAACGCACCTTGTAACCGACCAAACCACCGAGTTCGGTTTTCAGTTCGGCGGCGATGCGCGTCGCCACAGAGCGTGCCGCCACTCTGCGCGGCTGGGTATGACCGATACAACCCAATATACCGCGCCCCAGCGTCAGACAGATTTTGGGCAGCTGTGTGGTCTTGCCCGAGCCTGTCTCGCCGCAGACGATAACCACCTGGTTTTCGGAAATTGCGCGCGACAGGTCCTCACGCCGCGACACCACGGGCAGATCCGCCGGAAATTCAATGGCTGTCAGCGAGTCCAGCCGCGCCTTGCGGCGCAGTGCACCGGGAGATAATGCGATATTCACTAATTAACCCGCATCTGGCAGCCAGTCGGGATGAACTGGAATCATGGGAATCTTTGTTGCAGATATTTGATGATATTGCCGGATTCATACATCCACTGCACGTTGCCCTGCTCATCGGTGATCTGCAGACAGGGCGCCTGAATTTTTCCGCCGCCCTCCAGCAAATCGGCACGATGCTCAGAATTATGCTGCGCATCGCGCAACATAATCGGCAAAGACAATCTTGCCATTTCATGACGCACCTTGATGCAAAAAGGGCATGTTTTAAAATGATAGAGTGCAAGTCGGGTACATTCCTCACCAATCTGTTGCTGCACGTCCGCTGGACGCGCTATCCCTTTGGGCGTAGCCCATTTTGCCCATAACAGCATGAAAGGCATCAATACCAGTCGCAGCGTTTTAAAAAATATTCTTATCATCGTTTTTATCCTGTGAGTGTTTTCCATTCGCTGCACTGGCTACGAACTTGTCGTTAAATTCACGACTACCGGCAATGTTGAAACAACTTAAAAACAAAGGGCCTACATTTCTGTAAGCCCCCTGTTTTATTGGTGGGTCGTCACGGACTTGAACCGTGGACCAAAGGATTATGAGTCACCAATTAAATCAATATGTTATTGATAACAAAGCAAATTCAAGCGAAGTTAATATAACTATACAGTAGTTTATAAACAGAAGGTTAGCGTAGTTTAGCGCAGCCTAGAAAAGCTGGTCAGTGTACCGCAATTGCACCTCACTTACCATGAATCCGTTTGTCGTGAGCGTTACATCTCGGACAGGGCCGAGCACAGGTATAATCTGTGCATCGTAATCGACTATCGAGCTTTCTTTGACTGATCACAATTTTTGCGCTGGCCTAACGCTAGTTATTCAAGCCTCGATTGATGGTGTTCCACGGCACGAGACCGTTCTAACAGTTGGGCAAACACCAGCCTTGCTTGTCAGACTAGGCATGCCTGATTTGCCCTTGGTCATTACAGGGAAAACTATAGATAAAATTTTCTTTGATCACGGAATAACAAAAAGAATGATCGAGCGACTGCATAGCCTGGTTTCCGCCCCTCGGACGATCTATAGAACAGAGCCCCCACATTCTACAGGGAGTGTTGTTGTTACTTTCGAAGAAAGGAAGGGCTGCCCTGTGATAGTTTCAATTAGATCCTCAAAGCAGTTTGGACGCGGGCAACCTCTCGCAAACGAAATTACGAGCATGTACGCAAAAGAAGGTGGTGGTTTTGAAAAACTATGGGAATCGAACGGGCTTTTATTGTGGCCAAAAAAATAGCCCTTAATTTATCCACGACATTTCAGCTCTAATTGCTTGGTGTGGGACGGACTCGTTAAGGGCATCTGCATTAAACTACTTTTACTCGCAAAATGCAAGTAAAATTTGCTGCCGCTCTTACCGAACAGGTTGATTCGCATTCAATTGGATACGTAGCGCGGCCGCTTCCTCGCTAAATTTCTTTGCCTCGGCACGAATCTCTACCAGCTGACCCTCAGTCCCCTTGCGTTGAGCGACTTCCGCCTCAAGCCTTGCAGTCGCAACTGCGGCAGCTTCATGCTGCTCGGCGGCTTGTTTTTGTGACAGTAACAATTCTCCACGTACTGCTGAAATCTCCGCCTGGATACGAGGTACGGATTCCAAATGCAGTTCAGCCCTGGCCAGTGCTATGCGTGCAGATTCTGCCGCTTGTCGCTCTGCGACCAGGTCAGCAATGAGACGCGTCACTTCCGATTCAAGCTGCTGAACACGACCAGCATAAGCAGCGCACTGATCCTGAAAAGAAGATAGATCAGCCGCTTGCATATCGATTTCAGTGGCCTGCCGTTCATTTTCAGCAATGATGGCAGAAGCCTCGGCTTGCAGATCAGCAAGCTGCGTGGACGCGATCAGCGTAGCCTCCTGCACCTTGATCGCAATTTGATTACTGATCGCACGTACAATAGACATATCAAGCGTATCGTCAACAACTTGATTTTGACGTACCTGACCGCCCTGCCACTGCTGCATAAACTTGCACACCGTCGCCATACTGCCAGAACCCAGCACCTCCCGCACTGCCCGACTGGTTGGCTTGCCTCCTTGTGCTTTGATACTATCTGCTGCTGCTGCCACCTGTTCAAATGTGATAGTTGATTCGCGTGCCATGATAATCTCCTTGTTGATTCGTTATGATACGTTACGTTATGCCTGTTATGATACGATATGTTATGAATTAAATCAATGTTTTTTCAGTTTTTTTGACGTTATTTCTACTACCATTCGTCAGCTCAGCTAACAAGAAAACGGCAAAAGTCTTGGCATGGTTAATGCGGTCTTCTCTCTCTTGATCGGGGGTGTTGCGGGGGCATCCCTTGCAGATAGGAGAATAGTGAAGAAAATTACAGACAACGGTGCGTATTACATCCCAAACACGCCACCAATCCAATCAAAATCGCCACTCGTTACAATACCAAGTCGATCACAAAGGATTGACAAAATAACCTCGGATTTGAATAGCTGGTGTTGTCACGTAAGCAGTCGTAGAATGACGCGCAAATATGCTCGTGCCATGGACTGCATGGTGCCAATGGACTAAACCGCTCCGCGGTATGGGCGCTCCGTAGCTGCATCTGTGGTAGGTTTTAAGCGTGTAAGTAGTTGACATCAAAGTTCTATTGCTTAAGTTGGGAATTGAGGCAATCCGCCTCGTTTTTCGACAAGGAGCAGG
>JAURZN010000055.1 GCA_030653355.1 Gallionella sp.
GATAAGCATTTTGCCTCTCCTTCATAATCGGAAAATCCCGACCGGTATTTTATGCAAATTCCGGCCGGGATGGGGTTACATTTTCAATGTTTAACGCAACAGGGTCATCACCTGGTTAGGCAACTGGTTCGCCTGTGCCAGCATCGCGGTACCGGCTTGTTGCAGGATTTGTGCACGAGACAGGGAAGCAGTCTCTGCGGCAAAGTCGGTATCCTGAATCCGGCTGCGTGAAGCAGTCAGGTTCTCGGAAGTGGTCTGCAAGCTGGATACCACCGAAGCGAAACGGTTTTGATACGCACCCAGCGAAGCGCGTGAGCTGTTCACCGTAGCCAGTGCGCCGTCGATCGCGGACAGGGCTGAAGTTGCGCCTGCGGCGGTTGAGATGTTGATGGCCGAGATGGCTGACACATTGGATACGGTGGTTGCAGCAGTCACGAGACCCGCTGCTGTCAAACCAGCGCTTGCTGCGGCAGCGCCACCCTGAACGATACCCGCCGCATTGTTGCTGCTAAGCGTGATCGTGCCGCGAGTGGTTACCGCAGCCGCCGGAGTTACCGTGTCGCCGGTAACCAGGCCGGTGGCAGCCAGTGCCTGAGCAACAGTTGTAGTCCCCAGAGCCAGCAGGGTGATGTCGCGTCCTTCCACGGCTGATAAAGTAACCACGCCGGTTGTCGCGTTTGCCGATGCGGTTACGCCGGACTGGCTGGAAACCGAATTGAAGGCGGCCGCAACGTTTGCCCCCTGACCTGCGGCCGTCGTGCCGGCGGCAATCGCGCCGATTGAAATGCCGTTTACGGAGAGGCTGTTAGCCGCAGTAAGCGCAGCGAAGGCCGTTGCTGCAGCGCCAGCGACAGAAGTTGTGTTTGCCGTGGCGGTAACACCTGAACTACCCGAAATGGCATTGATGGCCACTGCGATTTGCTTGGCGCTGGCGGCGCTTTCACCGGGCAATGCACCGACATTCGATGCGCCGACCTGAAAGCCGTTCAGTGTCACATCACCGGCAGCGAGTGCGGTGGTTGTTGCAGTGCCTGTTCTGGTGGCCGCAGTGGTGGCACCGGCGCTGCCCAGTTGTGAGATACGGGCGCTGGCAATCGAGGCAATCTGTACGCTGTCGTTAGCGGTAGCGTTGGCGCCGACCTGGAAGTTCTGTGCGGTGAACGAACCATCCAGCAGCTTGACGCCGTTGAATGAGGAGTTTTGTGATACGCGGTCGATTTCCTGAGCCAGCGATTGCACTTCTGCATTCAGCGCGGCGCGGTCAGAGGCGGAATTAGTGGCGTTGGAAGCTTGTACGGCCAAGTCACGCATACGTTGCAGGTTGTTGCTGATCTGGCTCAAATCGCCTTCAGCAGTTTGTGCCAGGGAGATGCCGTCGTTGGCGTTGCGGATAGCCTGATTGGAACCGGCGATTTGTGAAGACATCCGGCTGGTAATGGCCAGTCCTGCTGCATCGTCCTTGGCGCTGTTGATGCGCATACCGGAAGACAAACGCTGCAACGCATCATTTTGCGCTGTTTGCGATGTATTCAGGTTACGTTGTGCGTTCAGGGACGCCATGTTGGTATTGATAAATGAGGGCATTTTAATTCTCCTTTAACAGAATAATGGGTCGGCTTGATTGCCGATTACTTTGGTTTGCCATTTGCTGCAGGCTAATCAACCGCCGTTATTCCAGTTATCGGTGCTGGGCGAAAATACTTTAGGGATTTTTTAAAATTTGTTGCAGGGTGGGATTGATACGTCAGTCGTACGTTACATGTTAGTGCTTATACGCCTTATTCTATTTATGGCGTATAATTTGCCATCGCAAATGCAAAGAGGCCATACCTGATGATCAAAAGACTCCCGGATAACTGCCTGTCCCTTTATGCTGATCTGCTGCAAAAAACGATAGCCAGCCAGCATGCCATATTGAGCGGGGGATCTTTTGTCTCCAAAAATATTCAGGGTTCTGTGTACTGGTACTACCAGACCAAGATTGGCGGCGTGGCTCGCCAGAAGTATCTGGGCCGGGAATCTGAATATCTGCTGAAGGATATTGAGCAGGCTAAAGCGCAGCGCCATTCACTAAAGGATATTTTGTCTGAACGTCAGCGTCTTGTTGCCATGTTGGGTGTGGGTGGTGCAACGCTGGAGAAGGGCAGGCCGGCAAAAATTCTTGCCAGTATGGCGGATGCAGGGCTTTTTACATCAGGTGGTGTGTTGGTTGGTTCGTTTGCCTATTCATGCTACGGAAATATGCTGGGTGTTGTGATGAATGAAGCGCTATCCAGAACGTCTGACATGGATTTTTCAGTAGAGCGCAAGATGGAGATCGGGGTTAAACGCGCGATGCTCGATGAAATCAAGCTGGTTGATCCTGCTTTCAAAGCTACGCATCAGTTCAGTCCATCGATGCCGCCATTTGATCTGGTTGCGCCGGATGGGTTTAAAGTCGAGTTTTTAACCACAAAAGAACATGCCGCAGATCGAACGCCAATTATGATCGAGCGATTTATGTTGCATGCGCAACCATTGGAATTTATGGACTACCTGATTGAAGATGCGCAAAGCGCCGTTATTCTTTCTGGTGCCGGTGTGCCGGTAGTGGTTCCATCGCCGGGAAGATTTGCGTTGCACAAATTGGCGGTATCGCAGCTGCGTCCCATCTCGTTTCAGGCAAAAGTTACAAAAGATATTGCACAGGCCGCATCGATCATTGAAATTTTGTTGGAAGATAATCCTGGCGCGCTATTGTTAGCCGTTGATGCATTGAAACAGCGCAAGGATCTTCTGGTAAAACATATCAGCAAAGGTGTTGAGCTACTGCCTGAAGAAGTGAGGAAGTCGCTTTGCGACAGGGTAGAAATCCCTGACATTGAGTGGGATGCAAAAACGGGCGTTGCCAGGATCGGCGTGTAAAAGTTATACGCTCAGAATAAATTCTGGCGTATAGCTTTTAATCAGGGGCAATGCACACCCGGTTCTTGCCGGTGCGTTTGGCTTGGTACATCGCCTTGTCGGCGCGCCCCAGCACTTCTTCCTGGGTTTCTTCCGTTGCGCGTAGCGCGACACCGGCACTAAACGTGACCAGTACGCGGTCATTTTCGTACAGGAAGAATTTTTTGGTGAGTTCGCGTTGCAGGCGCTCCAGGGTGCTTGCGGCTTCTTCCAGTCCCACTTCGGGCAACAGGATGGCAAATTCTTCACCCCCGTAGCGGGAAACGGAATCGCCGGGGCGCAAGGCTTCCCTGATGACGTTGCACAGATGAACGAGTGCCTGGTCGCCTACTTGATGTCCCATGGTGTCATTGAGGCGCTTGAAGTCGTCAATATCGAGCAGGGCAACGCAAAGCGGCGACTGACTGCGTTCGAGGCGTTTGGTTTCACGCTCAAAAGCGGCATCCAGACCGCGCCGGTTCAATGCGCCGGTTAACTGGTCCTGTTGTACCAATTCGCTGACTTCTGCCAGTTCTCTTTCCAGCGTGGCAATCTTTGCTTCGGCTTGTCCCACCTGTTTGCGCGACTCAAGCAAATCCTCGTGGGAGCGCAGTGCGCTGGCCTGAATGACGCGGGTGTCCTGCATGATGTCGTCAAGCAGATGGCTGAGTTCAGTGAGGTTGTTAGACTGTGCGATTTTATGGCTGTAGCCTTCGATCTTCTGATGGTAGTCGCCCGTGCTTATCGTGATGGCGCCCAGTCGATCGATAAAAGTGGTCATCAGGCTCTTGAGGGTGGACTTGGCATCGGTGAGGCCCTTCTTGAGCAGACCCTGCTTGATGATGGCCTCGCGCAGGCTGCGTGCCGCATCGGCAATGACATGCCTGTCGATCGGGTTGTCTATGATCTCGTGCAAGGCATTGATTTGCCCGTGCAGCCATTCTTCGTCTTCGACCAGATCGCCGACGTTTTCAACCAGCAGGCGCAACAAACGTACCAGGCCTTCCTGTATTTTGGCCTTGTCTCCGCCGCGCAGCTCGACCTTGAGCCAGAAGTGCCGCAGTCGTCCGGCCAGCGCCGTGATCTGCTCATGGGTTTTGATTTCGCGCACGCTGGCACTGAGCTGTTTTACCTCTTCGCTCAATTCCGGCTGGGCGCTGAGCGTACTTTCCAGCGTTTGCGCCAGTAATTCGGCAAGTTTGCTGAGCATTTCAGCCGAATGGACATTGCTATTGGCGCGTGCAGCCGTGACGGGCATCGCTGCGACGGGTGCGCCGGCGGGTACAGCGGCTTCCGGCAGGGCAGCGGCGTTTTCGACGAGATTGGTCGTGGTAGGTGACTCGGACCATGAACGGATCAGGTTGGCCAATTTCTCGAACAGTATCTCGGGTTTGGACGAGAATCGCGCCAGCACGGTATCCAGACCTTCTTTTTTGCGCGAGACGGTTAAGCCCTTATGGGGGAGGTCAAGTTGGCGTAATAAATCGCGGATCAAAACCGACCAGGACTGATCAGCGGCGCCGTCCGGCGCACTCTTGGGCAGCAGCTTTTCAATTTCCCTGGAACATTGCTCCCATTTTCCTTCGCTCAGCAGCTTTTTTATCGCAATGCCGCTGGCGGCGGAGGCATCTGATTGAAGTAACTGGTCGGCCATGTTGCGCAATACTTTTTCGGCGCACTTGTTCTCCGCTGCGGGTGCGCCGCTGATTTCGGCATAGACCTTAGCGTAGTTGTCCGGGGTGGGCAGGAGCTTGCGCTGCGCCAGCATTTTTAGCGTTTCACGCGCAAGTTCGGACGGATTGGTGGGGTTCATGGGACAATCTCTGGTAGGTTGATTGGGCTGCGCTGATTATCGTACATCTTCATGTCAATGACAGGGTAAATTGCGCCAATAAACGCCTTATTCCTGCGATTCGACCAGGTGATGGGTGATGGCATAGTGTATCGCCTCGGCATTGTTGGTAAAACCCATCTTTGCCAGCATGCGGCCGCGATACACGCTCACTGTCTTGGGGCTGAGGTTCATGATCTCGGAAATGTGGCTCAGGGATTTTCCCGAAGCCATCAGGCACAGCGTCTGGTATTCGCGGTTGGACAGACTCTGGTGCATCAATTCCTGCGATTCGCCGATCAGGTTGTTCAGGAGTTGTTCAGCCAGTGTGTCGCTGATGTATTTTTTCCCGCTGAGCACTTGGCGCGTGGCATGGAGCAGCACATCTGATGCGCTCTGTTTGTTGATATAGCCCATGGCGCCCGCCTTGAGCGCGCGCACGCCATACTGATCCTCGGGATACATGCTCAATACAATAATTTTGAGATCGGGCTGTTCAGTCTTGAATTGTTTGAGTATCTCGATACCGTGCTTGTCCGGCAGGTTGATGTCCAGCAACATTAGATCGAAATGCTGGGCACGAACCATGTTGATGGCCTGAATGCCAGTCGCCGCTTCACCCGTGATTTTCAGGTCCGGGCTGTCTTCGAGCAGTTGCTTTAATCCTTTGCGGATCAGGGCGTGATCGTCAACGACAAGAATGTTGATCATAAATTGCCTGAAAAAGTACAGATTGGAGTCAGCGGAAAGTCCGGCGAATGGCCGGGCTGAATTTCTCTAAAGGGGCTGAATAATACAGTAACCATTTTTAGCTTGTTGGCATCTTCAGGGAGCAGTTCCGCGAAAAATGCACGCGGAGGGGTGTGATGCCGCTGATTTTACTCTAAAACAGGCCGTGCGCTTGCGGGGATTCGCGTGTTGCGGCTTGCTTAGGTACAGGCAATTGCGAATTCACGCCGCGCCAGCTACATTAGCGCCTTGGGCAGACTGCCTGTTGTTGAGTATGCTTTGAATGAATGAGATGAAGAAACTGGAAACATTGGGCAAGTATCAAATCCTCGGTGAATTGGGGCGAGGAGCGATGGGCGTAGTTTATGAGGCGTTTGATCCGCTGATTGAACGCCCTGTTGCCATCAAGACCATACTGAAGTCGTCCATACATGCCAATGAGGCGGAAGATATTTTTGAACGATTCCGTCGTGAGGCGCGTGCGGCGGGTCGGCTTGCACACCCTAGAATAATTTCCATCTACGAGTATGGCGAAAACGATGAGATGGCCTACATCGTGATGGAGCTGGTGCGTGGTAAGGAATTGACCGAATACTTTGAAGTCGGTAAGCGCATATCTATACACGATGGCCTGCACATCATTATGCAGATTCTCGATGCGCTCGATTATCTGCATACAAATGGCATTGTGCACCGCGATATAAAGCCAGCCAATATCCTGATTACCGCAGATGAGCAGATCAAGATCGCGGATTTCGGCATCGCCAAGATAGATACTTCGGCACATACCCAGGTCGGCATCGTACTGGGTACGCCTACGTATATGGCACCGGAACAATTCATGGGTCATGAAGTGGATCATCGCGCCGATCTGTATTCAGTCGGAGTCGTGTTGTATTTATTTCTGACCGGAGAACGCCCTTTCGTCGGCAGCGTGATTACCATCATGCATCAGGCTGTTCATCGGGACGCCACGCCGCCTTCAGAGCTCAATCCCGAGGTGAGCAAACAGCTCGATGCGGTGGTCAAAAAAGCGATGGCCAAACGGCCGGAGGACCGGTTTCAGAGCGCGGTTGAATTTCTGACGGCGTTAAAAGCCGCCATCAAAGCGACGCACAAGTCGAAATCTGTGGTAGCTGTTGCAGAAATCACCCGAAGCGGTTCCTATAAAGCTTTTCTTCCCGATGAGACGCTGGAGCTGCCCAAAAGCACCGATTTGACAGAATCGCGGCGCGCGGCGGATATCGAGTACTGGCAGAAAATTACCCACAGCAGGAATGCGCATGATTTCAGCCGCTATTTACAAAAATTTCCCGGAGGAGGGTTCACGGAATTGGCGCGCTCACGTATCCAGTCACTGGAAAAAGCGGCGGTGCAAAGCAGGGCAGCGGATGAGCTGAGCCGTAGCAGGCATGAAGCGAGGGTGGAAGCGGAAGTCAGACAGCAGGAAGCGGAAGAAAGGGCGGCTTGGGCACGCAAGCTTACAGAAATAAAGAGCGCGGCAGAGGAAGCCAAGGCAGTCGAAGCCGCCCGGCGCGAAACAGAAGCCGAAGAACAGGCAAGGCGGGCCGAGGCATTGGCGGTATCCATGTCAGAGCGTGCCAGAAAATTTGCAGAAGTTGTCGCTGAAAGGGAAGCCGCAAGCGAGGCAGAACGCAAGTTGAAGGCGGAGGCCAAGCGACAGTTAAGAGAAGAAGTGCAGCGCAAGAAACTAGCCAGAATGCAAATGCTGTCTATGAGAGACGGAGCGGATAGTCAGGCCGAAGCTGATTCTGAAGAAAAACGCCAGCGTGTAGCGGCGGAGTTGGCTGCACGCAATCAGGAAATCGCTCAGGCAAAAGCGCAGGCTGAAACGGCTGAGCGACTCAGGCGAGAAGCGGATGAGCGTACCTTGCGCGAACATAAGCGCACCCGAGCCATGATGATGGTGGTGGGAGCGATTCTGTCATTGTTATTGATCGGAATATTGTGGGCACTGATTTCGGTCTGAAAATGATTGCCGCATTTACCACGCGGTAGCCTGTCAGCCAGCCAAACCCGCATAGATAGTTTGCACGTCATCATCCGCATCAAGTGCTTCCAGAAACGCTTCGACTTCTGCGCGCTCGGTATCGTTGAGCACTACGGAGTTTTTGGGGCGGTAGCCCAATTGTGCAGACCGCACGGTAAATCCAAATGAGGGCAGGGCGCGGCAGACTGCATCAAGGTCGGTGGCATCCGTCAAAAATAGTGTGGTGTCGTTGTCAACCGGTTCAAAATCCTGCGCGCCGGCTTCGATGGCGGCCAGTTCGGCATCTGACTCAGGGGAGTCAGGACTCGCCTCTATCATCCCCAGATAATCAAAATCCCATGAGACCGACCCGGAGGCGCCCAGTTGTCCCTTGCGGAATAACACACGAATATTCGGGTAGGTACGGTTCACGTTATCTGTCAGGCACTCGACAATGACGGGTACTCTGTGCGGCGCAAAACCCTCGTAGGTCAGGCGTTCCAGCGTCATGCCCTCGTCCAGCAGGCCGGCCCCTTTTTTGATGGCGCGCTCAAGCGTTTCGCGTGGCATGGAGGCTTTTTTGGCCTGTTCAACCACCAGGCGTAAACGTGGATTCATGTCCGGGTCAGCACCGGCGCGTGCGGCCACCATGATCTCCTTGGACAGCTTGCCGAAAATGCGACCCTTTTCGTTAGCTGCGATTTCCTTGTGTCTGGCTTTCCACTGTGCGCCCATATCTGCTCTCGTTTTTTCGGGTAATTACGTTGTTTATTGGGGGAGCTGCTGGCGCGCATCATGCCTCAAGTGCCGACAGGTATCAATCGTGAATGATGTTTGCTCCCGAGTTTATCGCTCATTCTGGCCTCGTTTTTTTTAGCCAGTTACGCTAGAATCGCGCCACTTTTCAAGTTGGATATATATCGTGGCACTCATAGTACAAAAGTATGGTGGTACATCAGTAGGCAGCACCGAGCGCATCAAGAATGTGGCGCAACGCGTCGCGAGGTTCAAGGCCAAGGGGCATCAAGTAGTGGTGGTGCTCTCCGCAATGAGCGGTGAAACCAATCGCCTGATCGGATTGGCCCGCGAAATTCAGGAAGATCCTGATCCGCGCGAACTGGATGTCATTATTTCCACGGGCGAACAAGTCACTATCGGCCTGCTCGCGATGGCACTCAAGAGCCTGGGGCTGAAGGCGAAAAGTTACACCGGTAGTCAGGCCGGGATACTCACGGACAGCGCGTTTACCAAGGCGCGGATTGTCAGCATAGATGAGCAAAATATACAGGCCGATCTGGAAAACGGTTATGTGGTTGTGCTGGCCGGTTTTCAGGGCGTGGATAAAAATGGCAACATCACTACGCTGGGGCGTGGCGGTTCCGATACCACGGGCGTCGCGATTGCCGCGGCGCTGAATGCCGACGAATGCCAGATTTATACCGATGTGGATGGTGTATATACCACCGACCCACGCGTGGTTCCCGAGGCGCGCCGCCTGAAGAGCATTACTTTCGAGGAAATGCTGGAGATGGCCAGTCTGGGTTCCAAGGTATTGCAGATTCGTTCAGTGGAATTCGCCGGAAAATACAAAGTCAAGCTGCGTGTGCTGTCCAGCTTTGAGGAAGAAGGCGAAGGCACACTGATTACTTTTGAGGATAAAGATAAAATGGAACAAGCCATCATTTCCGGGATTGCGTTTAATCGCGACGAAGCCAAAGTCAACGTGCTG
>JAURZN010000172.1 GCA_030653355.1 Gallionella sp.
CATAGCCTGCGAGCGCGGCAGCCAGTGCAAGCGCGGCGGCCGCAATCGGTATCAGCATATTGAGGTAGGAGTGAGGCAAGCCCGGAGAGAGCAGGAAGGCCTGCAACAACAGCCATTCAGACACAAAGCCGTTCAGCGGTGGCAAACCGGCGAGTGCGAGCGTGCCGACCAGTACCAGCAGCGCCAGTTTCGGCATGCGGTGTATCAGTCCGCCCAGTCTGCCCAGATTGCGTTCACCGGTGGCGTGTAGCACCGAACCCGTACCGAGAAACAGCAATCCCTTCATGA
Organism: Gallionella sp.; assembly: GCA_030653355.1. Lineage (GTDB taxonomy): Bacteria > Pseudomonadota > Gammaproteobacteria > Burkholderiales > Gallionellaceae > Gallionella. Next base: position 289 of record JAURZN010000172.1, read on the forward strand.
AGGCATGGTTGAACGCGTGATACAGGGCGGCAGTCAGTGCCAGCGCCGCCAGCGCTTCTTTCTGAAAGGAATGAAAGATAATGGCAAGGCCGATGCCTGTCAGAATAACGCCGATATTTTCAATCGAGGAATAGGCGAGCAGACGTTTCATATCGGTCTGCACGGCGGCAAATAGCACGCCATACAGCGCGGTGAGCAATCCCAGCGTCAACGCCAGCGCACCCCACCACCACTGCGGAGCGTCAAGCAAATCGAAACTGACACGCAAAATACCGTAAATAGCCGTTTTCAGCATGATGCCGCTCATCATCGCAGAAATAGGCGATGGCGCAGCGGGATGGGCTTCGGGCAACCAGGCATGCAGCGGCAGGATACCGGCTTTGGCTCCGAAGCCGAACAGCGCCAACAGGAAGGTAACACTGGCCCAGAAGGCATTCAGCTGCGCGTCACGCATGCTGGCAAAAGTATAGTCGCCCTGCCCGCCCTGCATCACACCAAAACTCAACAGAATGGCAATCGCGCCGACATGAGCGATCAGCAGATACAGAAAACCGGCACGTCGTGCCTGCGCCACATGGTGGTCGGTGGTGACCAGAAAATAAGAAGACAGCGCCATGGTTTCCCATGCCACCATGAACAAATAGGCGTCGTCAGCCATGAATACCAGCGCCATGCTGGCAAGAAAGATGTGGTATTCGAAGCACAGCAAACCCAGCGCGCCGCCCTTCATGTCGCGGAAATAGCCCGCCGAATACAGCGAGATACCGACACTGGCCGCGCCCAGCAGCAACAGGAAAAATGCAGATAGCGCATCCAGTCGCAGATGGAAAGGCAAGTCTGGTAATCCGAGCGCCAGCACCGCCACGTTGCTATCGCCCCCCAGATTACTCAGCGCGGCAGCGGCAAGCAGCAGCGCGGCCAGCGCACCGGCAGGAAAAATATAACGGGTGATCACCGCCGTGTTTTGCAACAGCAAACCGGCAAGCCCCAGCAACAGCCAGCAGACAACCACCCCCAGCACAATATCTATGGGCAGCAGGGTCGAAGCGATCGTCACCAGGAGTTCTCCAGCATCTGTAAGATTACCGTGCGATTATAACCAGGTTCTCACACCGTCGGCACCGCCGATGTGCTGCTTCAGCAAACGACACTGCGCATCGGGATCGACCTGGAGCACCTCGGCATACATAGACTCAAGTGCCCGGTCTTCATCGGCAAAGATGTTTTCCTGGCCGATGTAGTCGAACAGGCCGGAATGGCGCATGACATCAATCACCTGTTTTTTCAATCCGCTGAACACCACACGGATGCCGCTGGCGCGCAATCTCTCGACCACATGATGGATGACCTCGTCGCCCGATGCATCAAGCTGATTGATGCCATCCGACACGATCAGCAGATGGCTGGCACGAGGACTGCGAGAAACCGCTTCCAGAATGGTATCTTCAAAATAAGGCACGTTGGCAAAATAAAGGGAGCCGTCATAGCGTATGGCAATGACTTTTTCGCTAAGCGGCAGATTATTCACCTTGGCATCGCGCAGAGTGCCGTCGTGATAACGTCCCAAGATGGCGACGCGCGGCGACATGGTCCGGTAGAGATACAGCAGGATGGACAGGCCGGCACCTATCATGATGCCGTTATCGAGGTGCGGCGCAAACGCCAGCGTCGCGACAAAGGTAACCATAGCAGCAACGCCGTCATGCTTGTGCGTGTGCCAGGCATGGCGGATCGCCTTGAAGTTGATCAGACCAACCACCGCCATCATGATCACCGCCGCCAGTACCGCCTGTGGCAGGTGGTACAGCAACGGTGTGAGGAACAGCAGCGTGAGCAGCACGATCAGGCCGGCAAAAACGTTGGACAGACCGGTTCCGGCACCGGCGTTAAGGTTCACCGCCGAACGTGAAAAAGAACCGCTGACCGGAAAGGACTGACCGAAACTGCCTACTATATTAGCCAATCCCTGACCGACCAGTTCCTGATTGGGGTCGATGCGATCCCGGGTTTTGGCGGCCATCGCCTTGGCAATGGATATCGCTTCCATGAAGCCCACCAGTGAAATCACCAGCGCACTGGAAATCAGCGTCGAGATCATCTCCCAGTTGAATGTCGGCAGATCAAATTGAGGCAATCCGGCGGGTATCCCTCCCACCACCTCGCCGCCACCGACGAGATTAAATTCACCCTGGTTAATTTTCTTGATGCGCCAGCGATAGCCATCGGCTTTTTCACCCGGCGGCACCTGCCCCGTCAGATAGAGTCTTGCCGGCTGACCTTCGACCGCAGTCACCTGCTCAAAGATAAAATTGCGCAAAGAGCGGGCAATCTTGCGATTCTCGCCCTCGGTATCCTTGAGTTCCAGTCTGAGCAACTCGATTTCGTAGTTCAGTGCGGCGGCACGCTGCGAACCGCCCTCATTCGTTTTCAAATGCTGCTTGAGCTCTGTCGATCTGATGCCGAGTCTGTCATTCAACTCCACCATCTTAGTTTCGGTTCGCGAAAATTTGTAGGCGAGAGTCTTTACCTCGACATCCATAATCTCGTCGATTTTGCCACGGCTGTTATGCTCGAAACCGATAGCCCAGCTGACCAGCGTAGTGAGTACGACGGCAATCAGCACGCCGGGCATTTTGGGGGCGAATTTTTTTAATCCCCACATGACGGCGAAGGCCGAAATACCCATCAGCAGCGTGGGCAAGTGAGTGTCGCCTATCTGTTGCAACACGCCCCATATGTCGTTGATGAAATGATCACTTCGTCCCATAGAGACGCCGAACAGCTTGTTGAGCTGCGACAGAGCGATGATGATAGCTGCGGCATTGGTGAAACCGACGATGACCGGATGAGAGAGGAAGTTCACCACCACGCCCAGCTTGAACACGCCCAGGACAAGCTGAATGATGCCGACCATCAGAGCAAGCAGGACGGCCAGTGCGATGAATTGACTGGAGCCGGAGGCGGCCAGGGGTGCGAGCGCCGAAGCGGTCAACAGCGATACCACTGCGACCGGCCCGGTGGCCAGTTGAGCCGATGAGCCCCACAGCGCGGCGATGATGCCCGGCAGGAAAGCCGCGTACAAACCGTAGTAAGCGGGCAATCCTGCGAGTTGCGCATAGGCCATGGATTGCGGTATCAGCACCAGCGCGACGGTGATGCCCGCAATCAGGTCGGCCCGTGTCGTCTCACCTCGCAATGGCCACCAAGAATAAAAAGGCAAAAAGCGGATGAGATTTTTATTCATGACGCTTTGGTGCCTGAAACTATGGGTGCGCCGTCAGGAAGCGCGATGTGGCATTCCGAAAATATGCGTGTCTTGCAGGTACGGCACACTGCGGGGTCCAGCGTAGAATAGACCGTTTTTATCCAGTTTGACATGGCGGGAAAGAACCCTCCTGCACCAATGTTGTCCAGTTTGTCCGCTTTGCGCAAAAACTTGTAAACAGAATCTTTGCAACGGTAAAAATACAGGCCGCCGCCCAATTTGCGCCGTCGCCGCGCTTCCTGTTCCAGCATTTCGGCACCCGCCACATCGACAAAACTGATCCCGCCACCGAGTATCATCACGGTCTTCTGGCGCGGATTATTTTCGTCTATCTGCATCAATCCGCTGCGTACGTAATCCACAGCGCCGAAGAAGATGGAACCATTAATGCGCACGATGCGGAACTGGGGACATTCAGGATGTCCGTGCGCATCGATGAAGTGATACGAGCCTTCCTCGGGTGCGGGCACGGAGGGGTCGATGGACGGACGCGAGACGCGATACAGGTACAGCACCAGCGAGAGCAAAATACCGAAGAAGATGCCTTTCTCCAGATCAATCATGGTACCGATCAGCGTAACGAACAGGGTAACTGTCTCGGCACGACTGGTGCGGACGATGGAAAAAATATGATGAAAATCAATCAGTCCCCAGGCAACGAGAAACAATATCCCCGCCATCGCGGCATTCGGCAGATAAGAGGCCAAAGGCGCTACCAGCAGCAGAATGAGAATCAGAAAAACAGATGCGTACACCGTCGCCAGCGGGGTCTGTGCGCCTGCCTCATAGTTCACGCCGCTGCGGTTGAACGAGCCGCAGGATGCGTAACTGGAAAAAAAACTGCCCACCAGATTCGACAGGCCCTGACCTATGAATTCCTGATTGCCGTCTATGCTCTGCTCGGATTTGACTGCGATGGAACGCGAGATGGATACCGCCTCTGTCAATGCCAGCATGGTGACCACCAGGGCCGGAAACAGGACCTTTCGTATCGTCTCGTAGGAAAAGTCAGGTGCGAAAAAAGGCGGCAAATGAGAAGGCAACGCACCCACGGTCTTGATCTGCGTGACCGCTGCGCCAAACTCCATATTAACCAGATAAGCCGCCACGCTGCCCACCACCATCGCCACGATCATGTAGGGTAATTTCGGCGCATAGCGTCTGGACAGCAGACCTACAACCAGTGTGATTGCACCGACAAAAGTGACATAGGGATTGATGTTGCCAAACTGTAGATAAAGCTGCTCAAGCACCACATGGAAGGGCGCGCCGCGCACAATATCGATACCAAAAAAGCTCTTCACCTGACTGGCCGCAATGAGAACCGCCGCGCCTGCCGTGAAACCGATGACCACCGTGTGCGAAATAAAATTGACCAGCACACCCATGCGCGCCATACCCAGGATTAACTGAAACAGGCCGGTCAGGAAGGTCAGCGTCAGCACCATGCTGATGAACTCTGGCGAACCGGGTTCAGCCAGCGGGCTGATGGCGGCGAATACCGCGATGGAAATGGCCGTCGTCGGACCGGAAACCAGATGCCAGCTCGAACCGAATAATGCGGCAATGATGGCGGGCAGCATTGCCGCATACAGGCCGTATTCCGGCGGCATTCCGGCGATGGTGGCAAACGCCACCCCTTGCGGTAATACAATCAGCGCCCCGGTGAGACCGGCAATCAGATCGGCGCGATTGCTGTTGCGATCAACCAGATGCCGCCATTGCATGAACGGCAGCAAATGGTACAACCAATATTTTCGCGAACGTTTTATCATAAATATTGTTCGTTTAACCTACGGTTTGGTAATACAGGTTCTGCGGATGGTTGGCCTGTGCGAAGAAGAACCAGCGTTCAGCCAGTAAGCCGACGTACTGGACTATAAACGCAAAGGCCAGCAATGCCGGTGTATACAAGCCCAGCGCCAGCAGTGCCATGGGCAGCACGAAGGCCAACAGCAGAAAAGCGGGCTTGATGGTGCGCAGGAAGGCCGGGCTCTTGCCGTGGAAAAACTCGCGCGTATTGAACGAACCGCCCATGAATCCCATTGAACGCTGCGTGATGCGCGGATGCTTGACACCAATAGCAGTCTGTATCGTCGATTTAGGCTTGAGACGCGCATTGCGCGCCAGCGATGCGAATCGACCGACGAAAGCCAGCAGCGTAATGATAAGCGCCCAGCCAGCAAAGAATCCCGCTTCAGTCGGCGCACTCGTGGCCGCATACAATGCGGCCAGCGTGAAGCCTGACGCACCGCCCATCAGGGTGTAATTGATCACCGTGAGCGGCGTATGCCACTCGCGCAAAAAGCGCAGACAGGCATAGATCATGCCGGTGCAGATAAACAGCACGAAGGCCAGCAGAGTCGCAATCACGCCGATCACGATACTCAGGTCTATCAGCAGACCGCTGGGCAGGGTCACCACTTCAGGCCGTATTCCGGTCAGATGCAATCCTGCGTACAGCAGTGCCATGCCCATGAATGCGGGCAGCGCAATGACTTCACGCGACAGCCAGGAAGTACGCCACTGCGTGGCTGAGCGCCAGGCGCGTTCCGGCCGGCCAAGGTGAAAAAAGGAAGCGACCAGCCCCCCCGCCAGCAACAGCAGAACCAGCAGGCCGCCATAGCCGTAGAAGGCGTCGGACTGCATCGGCAGCAGGCCGAACAGCGCATAGGATTGATGGGTGAACAGCGCAAGGAACAGGCCTTGCCCTGCACCGATCAGCGTAGTCAGAAAAATAACAGAAAATGCAGGT
>JAURZN010000184.1 GCA_030653355.1 Gallionella sp.
GAACATCTACAGCATCTACAAGAAGATGCAGATCCAGTCGCTGGCCGTTTCGGAGGTGCTGGATATTTACGGCTTCCGCGTGCTGGTGGACGATGTGGACGCATGCTATGTCGCGCTGGGTGTACTGCATGCCTTGTATAAACCGATCCCGGGCAAATTCAAGGATTACATTGCCATCCCCAAGTCCAACGGCTATCAGTCGCTGCACACCACGCTGTTCGGACCGTTCAGCACGCCCATAGAAATCCAGATTCGCACCCGCGAAATGCACAAGATCGCCGATGCGGGCGTCGCGTCGCACTGGCTGTACAAGAGCGGACATTCGTCCATCAACGAACTGCACAAAAAAACCCACCAGTGGTTACAGGAACTTCTGGAAAGCCTCAACGAAAGCAGCAATTCAGCCGAATTCATGGAACACCTGAAGGTGGACCTGTTTCCCGATGCCGTGTATGTCTTTACCCCCAAAGGCAAGATACTCTCGCTGCCGCGCGGGGCGACGGCGGTTGATTTCGCTTACAGCGTACATACCGACATCGGCAACCGCTGCATTGCCGTCAAGATCAATCATGAGCTAGTGCCGCTGCGCACCGAACTCAGGAATGGCGATCGCGTAGAGATCATCACCGCACCGCACGCCAAACCCAATCCGGCCTGGCTCTCCTATGTCACCACCAACAAGGCGCGCAGCCACATCCGCCACTTCTTCAAGACCATGCAGTCCGACGAATCCGCGCAACTCGGCGAACGCCTGCTCAATCAGGCCTTACAGGCGCTGGGCATCAAGCCATCGGAAATAAGAGAAAGCTGCTGGGACAAGCTGCTCAGAGATACCGGCGTAAAAACGCGCCAGGAAATGCTCGCCGATATCGGCCTGGGCCGCCGCCTGAACATGGTGGTTGCGCGGCAACTGGCCTGCAGCGGAGAAACCATCTCGGTTGAAAACATCGCCAACCCGGTCATCACCATTCAAGGCACGGAAGGCATGGCGGTACAATTCGCTACCTGCTGCCGCCCGATACCCGGCGACCCCATCATAGGCGTCATCAAGAGCGGACAGGGACTGGTGGTACACACTCACGACTGCGCCTCCCTGCGCAAAGGCCACAGCGGGCAATGGCTGGATGTCGTATGGGACAAAAACATCACGCGCACCTTCGCGGTCAGCCTCAAACTGCTGGTCGCCAATCAGCGCGGCGTGCTGGCCAAAGTCGCGGCTGCCATCGCCGAAGCGGAATCGAACATCGAGAACGT
>JAURZN010000190.1 GCA_030653355.1 Gallionella sp.
CGACAAAGCAGTTGAAGCCGAGTATGAATAATCGGATAATCCCGCACACTTTCTGAAAGCGCGACAATGACTGAATATCTGCTGATCCTGGTTGGCGCGGTGTTTGTAAACAACATCGTGATGGTCAAGATACTCGGGCTATGCCCGTTCATGGGGGTCTCCAAAAAACTGGAGGCCGCCATCGGCATGGGTGCAGCCACCACCTTCGTACTGACCCTGGCCTCCGGCAGCAGCTACCTGATCAACCAGTATTTGCTCGGCCCGGAGCTGGCCTATCTCACCACGCTGTCGTTTATCGTGGTGATCGCCGGCATCGTGCAATTCACCGAAATGATCATTCAGCGTACCAGCCCGGAGTTGTATCAGGTGCTGGGCATCTATCTGCCACTGATTACCACCAACTGCGCGGTACTGGGCATACCGCTGCTCAACGTGCAGGCCAAACACAACTTCATGGAATCACTGATTTTCGGCATGGGCGGCGCGCTCGGATTCACGCTGGTGATGATATTGTTCGCCGGAATGCGTGAACGCATGGAAGGCGCGGATGTGCCTGGCATATTCAAGGGGTCGGCCATCGCTATGGTCACGGCCGGACTAATGAGCCTGTCCTTCATGGGATTCTCCGGGTTGGTCAAATAATGTTCAGTGCATTGCTGGTCATGGCGGCCATCGCCATCGCACTGGGCGCGGTGCTGGGTTTCGCCGCGATCAAATTCCACGTTGAAGGCAATCCACTGGTCGAAAAAATCGACGCCGTCCTGCCGCAAACGCAGTGCGGTCAATGCGGTTACCCCGGCTGCAAACCCTATGCGACAGCAATCGCCGAAGGCGTTGCGGACATCAACCTGTGCCCGCCCGGCGGCGAAGAAGGCATACACAAACTCGCCGATCTGCTGGGCGTGGACTTCAAGCCCTTCGGCGGCGACACCGCGCCAAAACCCAAAGCCGTGGCCTTTATCGACGAAAACAACTGCATCGGTTGCACGCTGTGCATCCAGGCCTGTCCGGTGGACGCGATTGTCGGTGCAGCGAAACAAATGCATACCATCATCGCGGCGGAATGCACCGGTTGCGAGCTGTGCGTCGCGCCCTGCCCGGTGGACTGTATCGACATGGTGGCGATCGAAGAAAACATCAGCAACTGGAAGTGGAAATATCCGGTTTACCCACTGAGGCCGGCAGCATGAGATCACTATTCAAGTTTCACGGCGGCATCCATCCAGCCACCAACAAAGCGCAATCGAACCACAAGCCGATTGCGCAAGCTGCGTTGCCCTCCAGACTGGTCATCCCGCTGCACCAGCATGTCGGCAACAGCGCCAAGCCTATTGTTAAAGCCGGTCAGCACGTACTCAAGGGCCAGATTATCGGCGCGCCCGAGGGACACGTCTCCAGCGCGGTACACGCCCCCACTTCCGGTCTGATCGCCGCCATCGACATGCAGCCGGTCGCCCACCCTTCCGGGATCCCGGACCTGTGCATCACCCTGATTCCTGATGGCCATGACGAATGGAGCGCGCGCGAGCCGTGCGCTGACTGGAAGGCACTGTCGCACACCGACTTGCGCCACCGTTTGCGCGATGCCGGCGTAGTCGGCCTGGGTGGCGCGGTATTCCCCAGCGATATGAAGCTGTATTCGCATAAACACCAAATCAAGACGCTGGTGCTCAATGGCGCGGAATGCGAGCCCTACATCACCTGCGACGACCTGCTGATGCGCGAACGCGCGGCAGAAATCCTGCAAGGCGCCGAGATCATGCGCGCCCTGCTGTACGCGGAAGAAGTACTGATAGGCATAGAGGACAATAAACCGGAAGCCATCGCGGCCATGCGCAGCGCCGTGCTGGAGGGCAGGCACGAACGCATGGAAGTGATATCCGTGCCCACTGTTTATCCGGGGGGCGGCGCAAAACAACTGATCCGTGTGCTCACCGGCATCGAAGTCGCCGCAGGCGTACGCTCCACCAATCTGGGCGTGCAATGCTTCAATGTCGGCACCGCCTACAGCACCTGGCGCGCCATCCGTCACGGCGAAGCGCTGATTTCACGCATCGTCACCGTGACCGGCCACGTCGGCCAGCCGCAAAACTTTGAGGCGCTGATCGGCACACCGATGGATGAACTGGTCGCCCAGGCCGGGCCACTGCCCGACACCCGCGGCTACATCATGGGCGGCCCGATGATGGGCATACGCCTGCCCTCGGCAGAGGTCGGCGTGATCAAGGCGACCAACTGCCTGATCGCCATGTCCGACAGCCTGTTTCCTCCCGCTCTGCCGGCCTTGCCCTGCATACGCTGCACGCGCTGCGTCGATGTCTGCCCCGCAGAGTTGCAGCCACAAGAGCTGTTCTGGTTCGCCCAGTCAAAAAATTTGCTCAAGGCTCAGGAATACCACCTGTTCGACTGTATCGAATGCGGCGCATGCAGCTATGTCTGTCCAAGCAACATTCCGCTGGTGGAATATTATCGCTTTGCCAAGAGTGAAATCTGGGCGCAGGAAACCAGCAAAAAAGCGGCCGATGCGGCACGCGAACGACATGAATATCGCGAACTGCGCATCGAACGCGAAAAACAGGAAAAGGCCGATAAGCTGGCTGCCAAAGAGAAAGCCGCACTTGAGGCCAAGGCACTGAAATCAGCCGCACCCCTCCCGCCTGCGGTCGAGGGAGCAAACGTATCGCTGTGCGATGCTCCTGTTGATGCGGATCCTGAAAACACCATGCAGCTGAAAATTCAGGCGGCGATAGATCATGCCAAACAACAGGCGGCAGTCAGCAAACCCGAAAACACCGAACACCTGACACCCCAGCAACAGGCTGAAATCGCCACGATAGAGGCGCGACGCGCGCGCATCCGCGAACTGGCCCTCTCCTCAGCTGATGAGCACACCAAGGAATAATATGCCCGGATTCTTCTCACCCTTCATTACCAAACCGGACAGCGTGTCGCAAATCATGCTCAAGGTGCTGATGGCCCTGATTCCCGGCATCGCGCTGTATGTGTGGTATTTCGGCCCGGCGATTCTGGTTTCGATCACGCTGGCCAGCCTTACCGCGCTCGCCACCGAGGCGCTGATGCTCAGACTGCGTAACCGCCCGGTGATGCCCTTCCTGAAGGACAACAGTGCGCTGCTCACCGGCTGGCTGATCGCCCTGTCCATCCCGCCCCTCGCGCCCTGGTGGCTGGTGGTAATCGGCACGGCTTTCGCCATCAGCGTGTCCAAGCATTTGTACGGCGGCCTGGGCAACAATCCCTTTAATCCGGCGATGATAGGCTACGCTGTGCTGATCATTTCATTCCCGGTACAGATGACGCAATGGCTCAGCCCGCACGGGCTGGGAGCGATTCAACTGGGCTTCATCGACCAGCTCAACTATATTTTCCTCGGCGTCTTCCCGGAGGGCATCAAGCTGGACGCCCTCACCATGGCTACACCGCTGGATACGCTCAAGACGCAATTGCATCTGGATGGACAGATCAGGGAAATCCTCGACATGCCTATCTATGGGCGACTGGCCGGACACGGCAGCGAGATGGTGGCCGCCGGATTCCTGCTCGGCGGGCTTTATCTGCTCGCCTCGCGCATCATCAGCTGGCACATACCGGTCGTTTACCTCGGCACCTTATTCGCCGTTGCCGGCCTCTTTCATCTGCTGGACCCTGCACACTACGTCGAACCGCTGTTTCACTGGTTTTCCGGTGCAGCCATGATAGGCGCATTCTTCATTCTGACCGACCCGATCACCAGCCCCTCCACTCACAAGGGGAAATTGATTTTCGCCGCCGGTGCCGGACTGATCACCTATTTGATTCGTGCCTTCGGCGGTTTCCCCGACGGCATGGCGTTCGCCACCTTGCTGATGAATATTTGCGTGCCGCTGATCGACGCTTATACTCAGCCCAAAGTATTCGGCAAAAAGGAGCAAAAACCATGAGACGCACCATGGCGAAGGCCTCTTTCCATGCCGCGCTCAACCTGCTGTTCTTTGCCGTGCTGGCCACACTGGTGCTGGCTTCGACCTACTATCTCACCCGCGACCGCATCGCCAGCAGCGTGGAGAAAGAGAAACTCCAGCTGATCGCCCAGATTGTGCCCCCGCAACTGTACGACAATGCCATCGTACAGGACACACTGCAGCTGCCGCCCAGCGAACTGCTGGGCACCAATGAGACCAGCATTGCCTATCTGGCACGCCTCAAAGGCGAGCCCAGCGCCGTCGTGCTGCAAGTCATCGCGCCTGATGGCTACAGCGGCAAGATAGCCCTGATCGTCGCCCTGCGCAGCAACGGCGAAATCAGCGGCGTGCGCGTGGTATCGCACCGCGAAACCCCCGGACTCGGCGATTACATCGAGCTGCCGAAAGGCCCCTGGATCCGGGGATTCGACGGGCAATCGCTGGCAAAACTCAAAAAAACAGACTGGAAAGTAAAGAAGGACGGCGGATCGTTCGATTACAGGGCCGGCGCGACCATCACCCCGCGTGCGGTGGTGAAAGCCGTACACAAGGCGGCACGCTATTTTGAACAACATCGCGCAGTGCTGCTCGCACACCCTGCCGACACATCCGTGCCGACCGTCAAGGAGAAAACCAAATGACCTTACAGGAACTCAAGGATATCTTTTACAACGGCCTGTGGAAGCAGAATGCCGGCATCGTGCAACTGCTCGGCCTGTGCCCGCTTCTGGCGGTGAGTTCCACGGTAGTCAACGGCGTCAGCCTGGGGCTGGCGACCACGCTGGTGATGGCTATGTCCAGCGGCGCCGTCGCGCTGATCCGCAACTACGTGCCCAATGAAATCCGCATCCCGGTATTCATCCTGATCATCGCCGTGCTGGTCACGGTGGTGCAGTACCTGATGAATGCCTATATGTATCCGCTGTACATCGTGCTGGGCATCTTCATTCCGCTGATCGTGACCAACTGTATCGTGCTGGCACGCATCGAAGCCTTTGCCTCCAAGAACCCCGCGCTGCAATCCGCCCTCGATGGAATGGCAATGGGACTGGGGCTAACCGCCGTGCTGACTGTGCTGGGCGGCATGCGCGAACTCTTCGGCCACGGCACGCTGCTGTCCGGCATTGATCTGGCCCTGGGCGAATCGGCCCGATCGCTGGTCATCACCGTGATACCGGATTATCACGGCTTTTTGTTTGCCGTGCTGCCACCCGGCGCCTTCATCGGACTGGGATTATTGATCGCGGCGCGCAACTGGCTTACCTTGCGCGCCGAACGCAAAACTCATGGTTCCGAGGTTAAAATCACGCCGATAACGGGCGGCTGCAGCCCCGCCTCGCACGCATGAACGCAGCCAAGCGCAGGGAAATCTTCCTGCGTCTGCAAGCGGCTAATCCGCACCCGAAAACCGAGCTGGAATACCACTCGCCGTTTGAGTTGCTGATTGCCGTGATGCTCTCGGCGCAGGCCACCGACATCAGCGTCAATTCCGCTACCCGGCAGTTGTATCCTGTCGCCAACACACCGGAGGCGATACTCGAACTGGGCGAAGAAAAACTGACCGAATACATTCAACGCATCGGCCTATACAAGACCAAGGCGAAGCATGTGATGCAAACCTGCCGCATTCTGCTTGAACAGCACAATAGCAGCGTGCCGCAGACGCGCGAGGCGCTGGAAGCCTTGCCCGGCGTGGGGCGCAAGACCGCCAACGTGATCCTCAACACCGCCTTCGGCCAGCCGACCATTGCGGTGGACACGCACCTTTTCCGACTGGGCAACCGCATCGGTCTGGCAAAGGGCAAGACTGTGCTGGAGGTGGAACAGAAACTGCTCAAAGTGATACCGCAGGAATTCATGCTCAACGCGCATCACTGGCTGATATTGCACGGGCGTTATATCTGCCGCGCACGTTCGCCCAAATGCGCCGAATGCATTATTTACGATTTATGCGAATACAAAAACAAGGACAACAAAAGCTTTTCGCACCCTGTTTTTCCAAGTTTATAGAGGCCACATAAATGTTTTTCAATCCCAGCCGCGACGAAGCACGCTTATTTATTTTTGAGACATGGCGCAAGCGCCGCGAAAAATCGCTGCTGACACCGCTGGAGGACCTCGCCGCGCAGCTGATCGAAAAACATCCCGAATATTTTTCGGTATTCGAAGACCCTGAGCGGTTTGGCGATTATGATTATTCGCCGGAACAGGGTCAGCCCAACCCCTTCCTGCATTTGATGATGCACCTCGCCATCGAGGAGCAAATATCCATAGACCAGCCGCCGGGAATACGCGCCCATTTTGTGCGCCTGACCCATCAGTTCGAATCGGAACATGATGCGCAACACCGCATGATGGAATGCCTGAGCGAAATGATCTGGCAGGCGCAGCGCAACCGTACCCAGCCGGATGCCGCCGTCTATCTGGACTGTTTATCGGCCAGCTGATGCATGCTTACCAACAACGCACCACTCAAGATTGAAAAGGATATGTTATGGCTCTGCCCTGGCTTGCAGTACTGAAAATCGTCCCCTGGACCGATGTCATCAGCAACGCCCCCAAGGTGGCCGATGGCGCGAAGAAACTCTGGAATGCCATCGGCAAGCAGCCCCCCGCGCCCAAGAAAGCCGCGCCTGCGGAGCACACGGCTGCCGCACCCGAAGCGCAATCCATTACCGCATCGCGACTCAACGAACTGGAGGCCGCAACGGCGCAGTTGCACGAGCAGATGCTCGCGTCTTCAGAACTCATCAAGGCGCTGGCCGAGCAGAATAATGAACTCATCAGGCACATAGAGACCAGCCGGGTGCGCATGCGCCGGATGTGGCTCGCGATAGTCATCACCGGTATTCTCGCGGCCTCTGCGCTGACACGCTAATCAGCTCGCCTGCCGGATAGCAGAATGAATCTGCCGGCAGCTATGGCGACCTGCTAAAATACGCGACTCTTTACGCCTTACCAAGATCATCCATGCAACACATATCAGAATCCATGAACGCGACCGAGCGGCGCGCCAGCCTTGGTCTGGCAGGCATTTATGGCCTGCGCATGCTGGGCCTGTTCATCATCCTGCCGGTTTTCGCGCTGTACGCGGAGCATCTGCCGGGCGGCAACAGCCATCTGCTGATGGGCATCGCGCTGGGCGCATACGGTCTGACGCAGGCGATACTGCAAATCCCGGCGGGCTGGCTGTCCGACCGCTACGGACGCAAACCGGTGATTTATGTCAGTTTGATTTTGTTCGCGCTGGGCAGCTTTGTCGCCGCCTTTGCCGACAATATTTACTGGGTGATACTCGGTCGCGTGGTGCAGGGCGCGGGCGCATTGAATGCGGCGGTCATGGCACTCACCGCTGACCTGACACGCGAGGAACACCGCACCAAGGCAATGGCGCTGATAGGCATCTCCATCGGCATCACCTTCTCGATTTCCATGGTGCTGTCGCCCCTGCTCAACGACATGATAGGCGTACCCGGCATTTTTGCCCTGACCGGCGTGCTGGCCCTGCTGGCGATGGGCGTGGTGAAATTCGTGATTCCCGATCCGGCCATCACCCGCTTCCACAGCGAAACCGAGGCCAGCAGCAATAAATTTTCCGAGGTACTGCACAACAAGGAATTGCTACGCCTCAACTTTGGCATTTTTTCCCTGCATGCAATTCTGATGTCGGTGTTCATGCAAGTGCCGTTCGTACTGCAACGCGACGGACTGCCCGTGGCGCAGCACTGGAAGATTTACCTGCCGGTGATGCTGATCGCCTTCGTGCTGATGGTTATGCCGCTGATCATCGCCGAGAAAAAAGCCAAAATGAAACAGGTGTTCATCGGGGCAGTGGCGCTGGCGCTGTGCGGGCAATTGCTGTTATTGCTGGCGCAGGACAGCTTATGGGGCGTAGCCACGGCGCTGCTGATTTTTTTCACTGCATTCAACATACTGGAAGCCACCCTGCCCTCGATGATCAGCAAGATTTCACCGCTGGCCGCCAAAGGCACGGCCATGGGCGTGTATAGCAGCGTACAGTTTCTCGGCGCTTTCTTCGGCGCGACCATGGGCGGCGCACTGATGCAGTACGCGGGGGGCAATGCCGTGTTCATCTTCAGCATCGCCCTGCTGCTGGCATGGCTGATCGTCGCCTACGGCATGCGGCCACTGGCCGTAGTGCGCACCAAACTATACCATCTGGGCGAACTGAGCGATGCCCAGGGTGCACAGTTACAACAGCAACTGGCAGGCCTGCAAGGCGTGCGCGAAGCGATGGTGGTGGCGGCAGAGGGCATGGCCTGCCTGAAGGTGGACATACAGGGATACGATGAAACAGCCGTGGAACTACTCGTCACACAGACCGCAACCAGCTGAGCGACACCCTGTCCCGACTCGTAAATTTCAGCGTAAAAACAGGCCGAAAATTGGTATTGATCCCAATCCCGGCACCCGGTGCGCTACCTTCCACCCGCACCGATGGCCATCAACCTTCCGGCATCTATACGCCGCCCACATCAAATGCCCTCGTCATCGACCTGGCTCAATCCGGCGACACGGATCAATCTCGCGTCGCGATTCTGGCGGCCAGCCTGCTGTTTTTCCCGCTGTGAGGTAAAAAGAAAACAGTCATTGCTTTAATGAATACCGATGTTTATACTCGCGTCTAAACATGGTGCGGGAGAGTGAACATGACGGAAGTGATGCTGGATTTAAAACAATGGGGAAACAATCTGGGCGTACGTCTGCCCGCCGCGATTGCACGCGAAGCGCATCTGCACGTTCATCAGCGCGTTCGCATCTCGGTTTCAGAAGGCCTGATCACCATTGCGCCCGTGCAGGACATACCGCTGACGCTGGAACAGCGTTTGGCCGCTTTTGATCCGGCACGGCACGGCGGCGAGGCGATGCAAACCTCGCTGAGCGTGGGTGCGGAAAAATGGTAATAGCCGCCTGGGTTCCTGATCGTCAGGAAATCATCTGGATCGATTGCAACCCGCAGGTCGGGCGCGAAATGCGCGACGTCCATCCCTTTCTGGTGCTGTCACCGCGCGCCTTCAACGATAAAACCTCGCTGGTCATCGGCCTGCCCATGACGACCGCCGAATACAACGCGGACAATCCGTTCGCCGTTGTGGCCGGAAATGCCGCTGTTCGCAAAGCCGGCAAAGCCAGTTATGTGCTGTGCCACCAGCCCAAGTCGTTTGACTGGCGTCTGCGCGCAGCCACCCCTCATCCGCTGGTCAGACTGGATGATGTCTTTTTCATGCAGGTATGCGAGCGGCTCAACCAGATTATCCAGTTAGCCTGAAGGGTGCCGGATACGGCAATCCCGGAAATCATCTGATAAAAAACCAGCGCCCGCACTGTGCAATAGTGAAGTCGATGGGCCGTTGAGTGCCCTTTGCAGACGCTCAAAGACCGGTGCGGCTGCTTGTGATTCAGGCGTAAAAACAGGCAATTGCCGACCTTGCGGGTGTGTGTTAGGCTTTGCCCGTCCGTAACTTGCAGACAGAGGCATGACGGATATTGCATCCACTCGTATTCGAGCCAATTACCGGAAATCACACACGCATGAAACTCACCGCAACCCTTTTCCCGTGATACGAGATTGAATACCCTTCCCCCTTACCAGCCATACAACATCTGGCAGCGTATCGCCCGATACTCGCCGGCGCGGGACAGTTTTACCGCTTATCTCATCGCCCTTGCACTGGTAGGGCTGGCCGTTCTGTTACGCCTTGCATTTGCCAGTATAGATGCAGGTTACCAATATATAACCTTATTTCCGGCCGTCGCCCTTGCTGCGGTTGTGGGCGGCTTCTGGCCGGGAATGCTCGCCGCTGTCATCGGCGCTCTCTGTGCGCAGTTCTTCTTAACCGCTCCTTATTATGCCTTCTCGGTCGAATCGCTAGAAACCAGTTTCTGGTCGGTTGCAGTGTTTCTGGTGGATGCACTCATTGTGTGCTCATCCATCGAGGCCATGCATCGCTACCGCGCCAAATCCGCAGCAGAACTCGAGGAACTACAGCAGAAAAATCAACATATCCAGCAGTTGCACCGTGATACCGAGATGTTGCTGCTGCGCAGCCAGTCCTTGATGTCAAACTCCATGGATGGCATTCATGTGCTGGATACGCACGGCAATATCATCATGGCTAACGATGCCTTTTGCCGGATGCTGGGCTACACACAGGAAGAAGTCGCCACACTCAACATCACGGATTGGGATGTGCAATTTTCAGCAAATGAATTGCGTCTGATGCTCAATAACTTTTCCGGCAAGGGAGTGTTGATCGAGACACAGCACCGTCGCAAGAACGGCGAAATCAGAAACGTCGAGGTCAGCGTAACCGGCGTTTTGAGCGGTGGGATAACAGTCATTTATGCTTCGGCACGCGACATTACCGACAGGAAAAAAATCGAGCAGCATCGATTACAGGAAAGCGACTTGCGTTTTCGCGGCACGCTGGAGCAAGCCGCGGTGGGTATCGCGCATGCCTCACTGGACGGCGGTTTCGCGCAGATTAACCAGAAATTCTGCGATATCGTCGGTTATAGCCGCGAAGAACTGCTCAACATGAGCTTTCAGGACATTACTTATCCCGCCGATCTGGGTGGGAGCATGCATTATCTACAGCAACTGCTGGCAGGAAAGGTGGTCACCTTCTCGCTTGAAAAACGCTATATACGCAAGGACGGCAATCTGGTGTGGGTCAACCTGACCGCTTCCCTGCTGCGCCAGCCGGACGGAATCCCGGCCTATTTTATCGGAGTGATTGAAGACATCACCGAACGCAAGCAGCATGAATTCCTGGTGCGGCAGTTCGGCAGCCTGCTGAAATCCTCCTTCAATGAAATCTATATTTTCGATGCGTCCACTCTGCGCTTTCTGCAAACCAGCTCAGGCGCGGATAAAAATCTGGGATATTCGTCAGACGAGCTGCGGATGCTCACCCCGCTGGACATCAAGCCGCAGATTGAACGGGAACGCTTCGAATTGATGCTTGCGCTGCTGCGCAGCGGCAAACAGGAATCACTGCTCTTTGAGACGGTTCATCTGCGCAAGAATGGCACGACTTATCCGGTGGAAGTGCGCATGCAATTCATGGAGTCCGACTCGCCGGTGTATATCGCTGTCGTTCAGGATATAAGTGAACGCAAGCGCGCCGATAAACAATTGCGCGATCTTTCCTCACATCTGCAAACGGTGCGTGAAGAAGAAAAGGCCAGCATGGCGCGGGAAATCCACGACAATCTGGGCGGCACGCTAACCGCGCTCAAGATGGATGTTTACTGGCTGGCGGACGAATTGTCCGCCTATCAGGGTGCCGCTCCGCTGCTCAAACACGTTAATACCATGTCACGGCTGCTGGACGATGCGGTTGACGTCACGCGCCGCGTGATCACCGACTTGCGCCCCACCCTGCTGGACGATCTGGGTTTACTGGCCGCACTCGAATGGCAGGCAGGCCAGTTCCAGAAACGCAGTGGCATCAAATGCAGGGTCAGCGACATCATGCGCAGCCGCGTCAAGTGTCGTGCTGATTGCAGCGAGAGCTGTACAGTGATGCCGGACAAGATACAATCCATCAACCTGTTCCGCATTTTTCAGGAATCGCTGACCAATGTCGCACGACATTCCGGCGCGTCCAACGTGGACGTTGAATTAAGGATAGAGGCGGGAAATCTGACCCTGAGCATAGCCGATAATGGCTGCGGAATCCCGGCTGAACATGTCGCATCCCGGACTTCCTACGGCATGCTGGGGATGCGTGAACGCGTCGCGCAACTCGGTGGCGAGATTTATTTTTCAGGGGCTCCGGACAGCGGGCTCTGCGTGACGGTGATACTGCCGTTGCGAACGGACAGGCAAACAGGAGAAGCAAATGATACGTGTACTGATTGCTGACGATCACGACCTTGTGCGTCATGGTTTAAGACGAATTATTGAAAACACGCCCGACATGGAGGTGGTTGCGGAGCAGACAAATGGCGTGGATGCCCTGCACTGGCTAGGACTCCACGACTGCGATGTGCTCCTGCTCGATATTTCCATGCCGGGCCGCAACGGCATCGAAGTGCTCAAGCAGCTACGTGCGGAAAAACCAAAATTACCGGTACTGATACTCAGCAATTACACCGAAGACCAGTATGCCGTGCGCCTCATCAAGTCGGGCGCTGCGGGCTACCTGAGCAAGGGATGCGCCTCGGCTGTGGTGGTGGAGGCATTGCGCGCCGTCGCGGGCGGTAAAAAATACTTCAGCCCGGCGGTACTCGAAATGCTCACCAACGAACTCGCCATGCCTGAAGGCAAGCTCCCGCACGAGATTTTATCTAACCGCGAGTATCAGATTTTCAGGTATCTGGCATCGGCCAGAACGGTGACGGAAATTGGCGAACTGCTGAACCTGAGCGGAAAAACCGTCAGCACCTACCGCACGCGCATCCTGGAAAAAATGAATTTGCGCAACAACGCCGAACTGATGCAATACGCCATCGAGAAACACCTCACAGAATAGCACTCGCTACGCCAGTTCCCTCTTTGTAGTCCAAACACGGACAAAAAATACCCCCCCCCCTTACATCACAATCAGGCACATGCCTATGCTGCTTTAATGAGCAATAGCGCATTATCTACCCATGAATTCCCAGATTAAATCGACTCTGGCAATGAATGACCTGAAGGTCTTCATCGTAGAGGACTCATCCGCTGTGCGTGAGAGCCTGCACAGCCTGCTGTCGGACATACACGGGGTTTCCGTGGTCGGTCACGCGGCAGATGAAGCGGGCGCGATCGAAGGCATCAACAGACTGCTGCCGGACTTCGTGGTTCTCGATCTGCACCTGCAACAGGGAACAGGGCTCAACGTGTTAACAAATGTGAAAAAGAATCATGCCAAGATGAAAGTTGCGGTATTGAGCAATTACGCCAACGCGCTATATGTCAGCGCTTGCAGGCAGTCCGGGGCGGATTATTTTTTCGACAAATCCTTCCAGTTCATGCTGCTCGGGCAACTGTTGGAGCAGCTGGTGTCACCCGAAGGGCTGAACGGGAAAATTGCCACTTTACAACCGTGATGCGTGAATAACAAACGAGTAATACTAAGGATGGTGTCAGGTATGAATCAAGGTGAAATGACAATACGCGCGGATGCTTCAGCCTGGATATTGCCGCTGGCAAGCGGGGGCTCGGGGGTTGCCGCGCTGCTGCTGTCATCGGGCGGTCTGCTATGGGCTGTTGCGGTGGCGCTGATTTCCGGCATTTGCGCCTGGGCCTGCGCCCACCGTCAACGTGCCGCGCTGACGCAATTGACGCGCGAGGCCGAGAGCCGACTGGCGCAGGCGCAGGCGCAGCAGGCATTGCAACTGCAAGGCGGTCTCGCAGGGCTGGAACAGATATGCGATCAGGCGACGCCGATATGGGCGAAGCAGATCGAGACCGCACGCAGCCAGACTGAAGAAGGAATTACCGAGGTGACCGCGCGCTTCGCCGCGATTGTCGAGCGCCTGCATGCCTCGGCCGCCGCGGCGCAACAGGCGACCGGCGAAGGCGCGGAGGGCGGGCGCGTGGTGTCGGTCTTGTCGCGCAGCGAAGCCGACCTGGTTGCCGTCAACCAGGCCATGGATACGGCACGACAGGAACGCGCGGCAATGGTACAGGATGTGCGCGAGTTGACGGCTTACACCTCTGATTTGAAGAATATGGCTGCCGATGTCGGCGAAATCGCCTCTCAGACCAATTTGCTGGCGCTCAATGCCGCCATTGAGGCCGCGCGCGTCGGTGAGGCAGGACGCGGTTTCGCAGTGGTGGCGGACGAGGTGCGCAAGCTGTCCGATCTGTCCAGCAATACCGGCAAGAAAATGGCCGAAAAGGTCAATATCATCAATAAGGCGATCATGACCGTGATCAGCGTAGCGGAACGATTCAGCGAGCAGGATACCCGCTCCGTGGCTGAAGCCGAGAAAACCATACAAAAGGTATTGGAGGATTTCAAGGAAGTGGCCGTCGGCCTGAGCGATTCCTCGAAAATGCTGCGCCGCGAAAGCGAGGGCATGCGCGAAGAAATCTCCGAAACGCTGGTTTATCTGCAATTTCAGGACAGGGTCAGTCAGATACTGGCTCAGGTTCGCGACAATCTGGACGAGTTGCATGAACGGCTCGTGCGCTATGCCGAGGAGCGCAGCCGGGGCGGAATGCCTAACATAGATGCGGATGCCTGGCTGAGTGAGATGACGCGGGCTTATACCACGACCGAACAGCGTAACAACCACCGCAATGACAAGGCGAATGCCGTCGCCGACGAGACCGAAATAACCTTCTTTTGAATCTGGACCATGTTGTACAATTTTTGCAGGGGAGATGAATAATGGCTAAAACGATAATGGTTGTAGATGATTCCGCTTCGCTGCGGCAGGTCGTCAGCATCGCACTGCGCGGTGCAGGATACGATGTCCTGGAAGGCTGCGACGGGCGTGATGCCCTGTCCAAACTGACCGGACAAAAAGTACATCTGGTGATCAGCGATGTGAACATGCCCAACATGGACGGCATCACTTTCGTAAAAAACCTCAAGCAGCTCCCCGCCTACAAGTTCACGCCTGTGATCATGCTGACGACCGAATCACAGGAAGGCAAGAAGCAGGAAGGACAGGCGGCCGGCGCGAAAGCCTGGGTGGTCAAACCCTTTCAGCCGGCGCAGATGCTGGCAGCCGTCGCCAAACTAGTGATGCCTTAAAAGCAGGATTGAGGATTGAGGATGGAAGAGCGCAGCAGAGGTTTTACTCGATCCTCGATCCTAAATATAAAAAGGAGAACACCATGACGATCCACATCGAAACTCACAATGGCGTGTGTCATGTCCATGTAGCAGGTGAAATGACCATCTACCATGCCGCCGAAATCAAGGCGGAATTGCTACCCTGCCTCGAACTGGGTGCAGAACTTGAAATAGATTTGTCCGAGGTCAGCGAGATGGATACCGCAGGCTTTCAATTGCTGCTGCTGGCCAAGCGCGCAGCGCTTGCCGCCAACAAGCCCCTGCGCCTGGTTGCACACAGCCCGGCCACGCTGGAAGTGCTGGATATGCTCAATATGGCTTCCTATTTTGGCGACCCGGTGATCATGCCGCGAACCGTACATTAGCCCGCCGATCGGACAACTCATGAGCAATGCGGAATTTGATCAGGCACTGCAAACCTTCTTCATGGAGAGCCGCGAACTGCTCGAAGCCATGGAAGAATCGCTGCTCGGTCTGGAATCCTCCCCGGACGATGACGATGCGATCAATGCCATTTTCCGCGCGGCGCACACCATCAAGGGCTCGGGCGGCCTGTTCGGACTCGATGGCATCGTCAGTTTCACCCATGTGGTGGAAAACGTGCTGGATAGGGTACGGGGCGGCCATGTGCCGGTAAACGGCGAGCTGATCGCCCTGCTGCTTTCCTGTCGCGATCATATCGGCATGCTGGTGGAGCAGATCGCCGCCGACCCGTCCGCACAGCCGGACAAGGAGCTTGAGTCTGTCGGGAGCATGCTGCTGGCACAACTCAAGTCATACCAGACCGGCGTGACGCACCCGGCATGCGCGCCGGTGTCCACATCATCATGCACGGAGATATTGCCGCAAACCGGCAATACGGTAGAAAACGATCTGTGGCATATTTCGCTGCGTTTCGGCCAGGATGTGCTGCGCAACGGCATGGATCCGCTGGCCTTCATCCGTTATCTCGACAATATGGGCAAAATCGTCCACATCCTGACGCTGCCCGACGCCATGCCATTCGCACTGGAGATGGATCCGGAGAGCTGTTATCTGGGCTTCGAAATCGATTTTCAGGGCGAGGGCATAGACAAGGCGGCTATCGAAGGGGTATTCGAGTTTGTGCGCGAAGATTGCAGCCTCCGCATTCTGCCGCCGCACAGCCGTATCGAAGCCTACACACAGCTTATCAATGAATTGCCCGAGAACAACATTGCACTGGGCGAGCTGCTGGTGAACTGCGGTTCCCTGACACGCAAGGAGCTGGAGCAGGCATTGCATCTGCAGGAAGTCCTGCGCAGCGGTGCGGGAACCGGAGAGGCCAGCAAGCTGGGCGATATTCTGGTGGAACAGGGTGTGGTGCAGCCGGAACTGATAGACGCGGCGCTGGGCAAACAGAAGGTTGCCAGGGAAAACAAGTCTCAGGAAAGCAAACTGATACGCATCCAGGCCGACAAGCTGGATCAATTGATCAATCTGGTGGGTGAAATGGTGATCGCAGGCGCGGCCACCAGCCTGATCGCGCAGCGCACACAGGATGCCGCGCTGCATGAAGCGACCTCCACGCTATCGCGTCTGGTCGAGGAAATCCGCGACAGCGCCCTGCAGTTGCGCATGGTGCAGATAGGCGAGACCTTCAGTCGTTTTAACCGTGTGGTGCGCGATGTGAGCCGCGAAATCGGCAAGGACATCGGGCTGGACATTCTCGGCGCGGAGACCGAACTGGATAAATCGGTGGTGGAAAAAATCGGCGACCCGCTCATGCATCTGGTGCGCAACAGTATGGATCACGGCATCGAAGCCGCCGAGATTCGCCTGCAGCGCGGCAAACCCGCCAGGGGTACCCTGCGCCTCAACGCCTATCACGAATCCGGCAGCATCGTAGTGGAAGTC
Source organism: Gallionella sp. (assembly GCA_030653355.1). Classification (GTDB taxonomy): domain Bacteria; phylum Pseudomonadota; class Gammaproteobacteria; order Burkholderiales; family Gallionellaceae; genus Gallionella. The sequence goes on from JAURZN010000190.1 coordinate 16,595, forward strand.
GGGGACGATGGTGGCGGGCTGAATCGCGCCAGAATTTTTGCCAAGGCGCTGGAAAAAGGCCTGGTAACGGCCAATCAGGTGCTATCCGACCAGGAAGTATACGGGCTGATCTTCGAGGCCGGATTTTCCACTGCGGAGGCGGTCACCAACCTGTCAGGTCGCGGCGTGGGCATGGATGTGGTGCGGCGCAACATCGAGGCGCTGCGCGGCACGGTGCAAATAGACAGCGTCGAAGGGACGGGAACGACGGTAAAGATACGTCTGCCGCTGACGCTGGCGATCATAGACGGCTTTCTGATGGGCGTGGGCAACTCCTCCTATGTCGTGCCGCTGGACATGGTGATGGAATGCATAGAGCTGAACGAGGCGGAACGTCAGGAGACACGCGACAGCAATTACATCAACCTGCGCGGCACGATACTGCCGTTCATACGCCTGCGCGATCAGTTCAGCGTACGGGGCAAGCCTGCGCGGCACGAAAATATCGTCGTGGTGCAATACGCGGGACTCAGGGCGGGGCTGGTGGTGGACGAGCTGATGGGCGAATTCCAGACCGTCATCAAACCGCTGGGCAAGCTGTTCGCCAATCTCAAGGGGATAGGGGGTTCGACCATACTGGGAAGCGGTGAAGTAGCGCTGATACTGGATGTGCCGACACTGATACAGCGCGCGATCTCGCTGGAATCCCGTGTGCTTAATTAACGCAATATTTGTTCCGATCAATATTTTCAAGGTAACGCAAGGGGGTTGTAAATGAGAACGAACATGCCGGTAACAAACGTGGAACGCGAATTCAGGGATGGCGAAACCATCGTTTCCAAA
>JAURZN010000194.1 GCA_030653355.1 Gallionella sp.
TGCCGGCTAAGGGCTTCCGTACTCGTCGCAACAAGCGCACTGACGGTATGATCGTGCGTCGTCGCTTTAAGGCTTAAGGGGTAAGTAAACATGGCACGTTCCGTTAAAAAAGGTCCATTTGTTGATGCACATCTGCTCAAGAAGATTGAGACAGTACGCGCAACAAATGATAAACGCCCGGTCAAAACCTGGTCACGCCGTTCCACGGTGTTGCCTGAGTTCGTCGGGTTGACGATTGCTGTACACAATGGCAAGCAGCATATTCCTGTGTACGTTTCTGAAAATATGGTTGGTCACAAGTTGGGTGAATTTTCCCTGACTCGCACCTTCAAGGGTCATGCTGCTGATAAAAAAGCAGTCAAGAGATAAGGGAGGCATGATGACTACGACTACTACTGCAGTTGCAAAAAACATTCACCTCTCCGCACAAAAGGCCCGCTTGGTTGCGGATCAGATTCGCGGTTTGCCGGTTGCTCAGGCGTTGAATATCCTGAACTTCAGCCCTAAAAAGGGTGCTGGCATCATCAAGAAAGCGCTTGATTCCGCAATAGCCAATGCAGAGCACAATGATGGCGCTGACATTGACGAGTTGAAAGTTAAGGTTATTTATGTTGACAAGGCTTCCTCGCTCAAGCGTTTCATGGCGCGTGCGAAGGGTCGAGGCAACAAGATCGAAAAACAGACTTGTCATATCACTGTTAGCGTCGGAGCCTAAGGATAAATTATGGGACAGAAAATTCACCCAACCGGTTTCCGGTTAAGCGTTCGTAAGAACTGGGATTCCAAGTGGTATGCCAACAGCGCCAACTTCGCTGACATGTTGCTCAAAGACATCGAAGTTCGTGCTTTTCTGAAAAAGAAGCTGGCTTCGGCGATGGTTTCGAAAATTGTCATCGAGCGCCCTGCAAAGAGTGCAAAAGTAACTATTTACACGGCTCGTCCTGGTATGGTTATCGGCAAAAAAGGTGAGGACATCGAGCTGTTGCGCGCTGAATTGCGCAAGCGTATGGGTCTTCAATCTGTTGATCTGGCAATCGAAGAAGTTCGCAAACCGGAAATCGATGCTCAACTTATTGCAGACAATATCACTGCGCAATTGGAAAAACGTATCATGTTCCGTCGTGCGATGAAACGCTCCATGCAAAATGCAATGCGTCTGGGTGCCCTGGGCATCAAGATCATGAGCGGGGGGCGTTTGAACGGTATTGAGATCGCTCGTACTGAATGGTATCGCGAAGGACGTGTGCCATTGCATACATTGCGCGCCGATATTGACTACGGTACTTCCGAAGCGAAGACTACCTACGGCATCATCGGTGTCAAAGTGTGGGTGTACAAGGGTGATATCGGTCAGGAAGTGGCTGCGCCAGTTGTTGCTGATGCAGAAAAACGCGTAAAAAAGTCGGGAGCTAAGCATGCTACAGCCAGCTAGAAGAAAATACCGCAAGGAGCAAAAAGGCCGTAATACCGGCATTGCGACTCGTGGCAATAAAGTTAGTTTCGGTGAATTTGGTCTTAAATCGGTTGCGCGCGGTCGTTTGACTGCACGTCAAATTGAAGCCGCACGTCGTGCAATGACGCGCCACATCAAACGTGGTGGTCGTATTTGGATTCGTGTATTCCCGGACAAGCCGATCTCTAAAAAACCAGCCGAAGTTCGTATGGGTAACGGTAAGGGCAATCCTGAGTACTACGTCGCCGAGATTCAACCAGGCAAAATGTTGTATGAGATGGATGGCGTGAGTGAAGTATTGGCGCGTGAAGCGTTTAAGTTGGCATCTGCAAAGCTGCCACTTGCGACAGTTTTCGTCGTTAGACAGGTGGGTGAATAATCATGAAGGCTAGTGAACTTAAGATCAAGTCAGTGTCGGAATTGCAGCAAGATCTGCTTTCTTTGACCCGGGCTCAATTCGGCCTGCGTATGCAAGTCGCGACGCAACAAATGACCAAGACCAGCGAAATGCGTAAGGTTCGTCGTGATATTGCGCGGATTAAAACCGTAATGATGCAGAAGGAAGCACAGTGATGAGCGAAGCCAAACTTAAACGTACCCTGACGGGTACTGTCACAAGTGACAAAATGGACAAAACGGTTACCGTTTTGATCGAGCGTAAAGTAAAACATCCGTTGCTGGGTAAGATCATCCGTGTGTCCAAGAAGTACCACGCACATGATGAATTGAATGAATGTCATACCGGCGATGTGGTCACGATTGAAGAGTGTCGCCCTCTCGCAAAAACCAAAGCATGGCGTGTTGTTAAGGCCGCGTAAGGTTTATTTTGTAGTGCGTGTAATTTCAGCTTGCAAATTTTCTTAATTTGCATATAATAAGCGGCTTAGTTTCATCGCCGCTGATGGCGACCTTAACCCGAACGGGTTCCAAAACTGGCCGCTGTTGGCGGAAAAAGTTGGAGAGTAAATAATGATACAAATGCAGTCTGTTTTAGATGTGGCTGACAATACTGGAGCGCGCTCTGTTATGTGCATCAAGGTATTGGGCGGTTCTAAGCGTCGTTATGCTTCCGTTGGTGATGTTATCAAGGTAAGTATTCGTGATGCAGCTCCGCGTGGTCGTGTAAAGAAGGGCGAAGTCTACAATGCGGTAGTAGTTCGTACTGCTAAGGGTGTGCGTCGTTCTGATGGTTCGCTGGTGAAGTTTGATGGCAATGCTGCGGTATTGCTGAATGCTACGCTTGAGACTATTTGCACTCGTATTTTCGTGCCGGTAACTCGTGATCTGCGTTCTGAAAAGTTTATGATGCTCGTTTCGATTGCGCCTGAAGTGCTTTAGCGTTAACAGGTTGATTCGAGGAAAATCATGCGTAAGATTAAAAAGAACGATGACGTAATTGTAATCGCTGGCAAAGACAAGGGAAATCGTGGCAACGTACTGCACGTCCTGGGTGAGTATTTGTTGGTTAGCGGTGTCAATAAAGTCAAAAAGCATCAGAAGCCAAATCCGGTTAAAGGTGTATCTGGCGGTATCGTCGAAAAAGAAGCGAAAATTCATGTCTCTAATGTGGCTTTGTTTAACGCTGCTACGAGTAAGGGTGATCGAGTCGGTATTAAAACGCTGGAAGATGGACGCAAGGTTCGTGTGTTCAAATCCAACGGCGAAGTTGTTGACGCTTAAGGGGTATAGGGCATGGCTCGTTTGTATGATATTTACAAAAATAAGATCGCAAGTGATCTTATAGCGCAGTTCGGTTACAAGTCCGTAATGGAAGTGCCGCGCATCGAGAAAATCACCTTGAACATGGGTGTAGGTGAGGCGGTTGCTGACAAGAAGGTAATGGATTTTGCGGTTGGTGATATGCAGAAGATCGCAGGTCAAAAGCCGGTTGTTACGATGTCTAAGAAATCCATCGCTGGATTCAAGATTCGTGAAGGCTATCCGGTTGGTTGCAAAGTTACATTGCGCAAAGAGCGTATGTATGACTTTCTTGACCGTTTGATTTCAGTTGCTATTCCACGTATTCGTGATTTCCGTGGTATTTCAGGCAAATCATTTGATGGTCGTGGAAATTACAACATGGGCGTTAAAGAACAGATCATCTTTCCTGAGATTGAATATGAAAAGATTGATGCTCTGCGTGGTATGAATATTACTATCACGACTTCCGCTAAGACCGATGAAGAAGCCAGGGCTTTATTGTTGGCTTTTAAACTCCCATTAAAGAAATGAGGGATTGCTAATGGCTAAGATGTCATTGATTAACCGTGAGCAAAAGCGTCGCGATACCGTAAAGAAATATGCGGCAAAACGCGCAG
>JAURZN010000197.1 GCA_030653355.1 Gallionella sp.
GTTGCTGTTGTTGCAGGCCGATGATGACGCCCAGAATCGCGTTGTCGGCCTTGCCGAGTTCGAGATTTTGCGGCAACTCGTGTTTGACGAAGCTGGTTTGCAGGTACAGTCGCCCGGTGCAGTTTTTGTGTGCATCGGATTTGAGCGCGATGCCTTCTTCTATGTTGCGCGGCGCGTCGTTGACGATTTCATCGAGAAAACGGCTGGCCTGGCGCGCGTTGCGCGCCACTTCAGTCATGCCCTTTTTCTTGTTGTCCAGCTCCTCCAGTACGAACATCGGCAGGCAGATGTCGTGCTCCTCGAAGCGGAACAGACTGGTCGGGTCATGCAATAAAACATTGGTGTCCAGAATGAATAATTTACTATGTGCTGCCGCTTTTCTGCGAGGGGACATGACGTTCCTTTAGGCTAGAGTAGTAACAAAATCGAGAACTTCCTGTGCATGGCCATCGGCCTTGAGTTTGCGCCATTCATGACGCAGCACGCCGTCACGGTCAAATACGAAGGTGCTGCGTTCGATGCCGCGTACCTGTTTGCCATACAGGTTCTTTTGCTTGATTACGTCAAACAGTCCGCAAACTGTCTCGTCGGTGTCGGACAGCAGTTCGAAGGGAAGGGTGAATTTTTCCTTGAAATTTTCATGCGACTTGAGGCTGTCGCGGGAAATGCCCGCCAGTTCGCAATTCGCCTGCTGAAACTGTGCGTAAAGGTCGCGGAATTGCTGCACTTCGGTGGTGCAACCCGGCGTGTTGTCCTTGGGATAAAAGAAAATCACCAGATGCTTGCCGCGTGCGGCGGACAGCGTGAAGGTTTGACCTCCAGTGGCGGGTAGAGAAAAGTCGGCAATGAGGTTTTCTGGCATGGATTAACTTTCATTAAGGTTTTGCCATTCTTGTCAATAAATGCAACAAAGGCAAGCGGTGTACGTCTGAAAAGATCAGCTAGGCACGATACGGGTGTCAGATGGATGTCGCTGGATACCGTGGCGGTCATGATGTGCGCTGGCGTGCGCTTTGCTGTCTGATCAGTATCTGGTAAGCCAAATAGCTGGATTTCTGCTGGCATGAAACACCGCCAAGATAACGATACGCTGTTCCTCTACGCGAAAATAGACGCTGTATGGGAAACGATGGGCGACAACGCGCCGAATGTCTGCACGAACAACGGCAAACTGGAGCGGATGTTCAGATGCCAGCAATACGCAACGGTCGATCTCGGCTATGAATTCAAGAGCAAGGCCAAATCGTTTGCTCTCGTACCATGCATTTGCATCGATGAACTCTGCACTGGCGGCACGATGAAAAGTAATGGGTAGGCTCATTGCCTGATTCTGGCAAGGGCAGACGCTTTTACTTCGCTCCACGGTATCACATCATCAGGGTTCGACAGGTGGTCTGCGAGGCGGCTGTCGAGTTCCGTTTTTTGCGCTTCTGTCAGTGATGGCACGGCGTTGCGATTAACGATGCCGTCCCAGATGGCCTCTACAAGTTCAATTTGCTCGTCAAGGTCGAGTTTGCTTGCTTGTTGTAAGAGTTGTGTGTTCATGGCTGTTATCGTTCAGTTATTACGAGGGGTGATTCTAGCGCGTCTTGGCCGTTGTTAGGTATAAGGTTTTCCTTGAAGTACCCGCAGTCCGGCCATTGTTGCCAGAGCAAGTGCCATCATTGCGCTCGTCAAGCTGACTGTGCTACGGTTGCACACCTTAAATTTCCAACAGTATTACGATGACCGATAACGATTTCATGCGAGTCGCGCTCGAACTGGCCGGTCTGGCGCAGGCGGCAGGCGAAGTGCCGGTGGGTGCGGTGGTGGTCAAAGAGGGGGAAATTATCGGGCGCGGCTATAACGCGCCGATTTCGCGTCACGACCCCTCGGCTCACGCTGAGATGCAGGCGCTACGCGATGCGGCGCAACGCATCGGCAATTATCGTCTGTCGGGGTGTGCGCTGTATGTCACGCTGGAGCCTTGTCTGATGTGTGCCGGAGCCATCATGCATGCGCGCATTGCGCGGGTGGTGTACGGCGCGAGCGATTTTAAGACAGGGGTGTGCGGCAGCGTGCTGGATGTATTTGGTGACTGCTCCACTTACCACTCACCACTGTCCACTCACCAGCTGATACGTCTGAATCATCATGCACAAGTCGTGGGCGGGGTGTTGGCCGAAGAGTGCGGTTTAATGCTGAGCAATTTTTTCGCGCTGCGCCGCGCGCAACAGAAGGATGCCAGAGCACATGCGGGAATGACGGGGTAGCATGAAAATTATCGTTCATATTGCTACACAGACACTGGAACTGTTTGACGATGGCGACGCGTTGCTGCGCCGTTACCTCGTTTCAACTGCGGCGAACGGGGCGGGCGAGGTATGCGGTAGTTATTGCACGCCACGCGGCAAACATGTAATACGCGCCAAGATAGGCGCGGGTTGCCCTGAAAATAGCGTGTTTGTGAGGCGTCGCCCGACCGGTGAAATTTATACGCCGGAACTGGGTACGCAGCTTCCCGGGCGGGACTGGATATTGACGCGGATATTATGGCTGTCCGGTTGCGAGCCGGGTTTTAACCGGCTCGGCAACAGCGATACCATGCGCCGCTATATTTACATCCACGGCACGCCCGATTCCATGCCGGTCGGTCAGGCCCATTCACATGGCTGTATCCGGATGCACAATGCAGATTTGCTCGAATTATTTGCGTTGGTGTCTGCGGGTACAATGGTCGAAATCATCGAATAACCCATCCGGAAAAAACGTATGACGAATCCCTTTAGCGTAAGTATGGTCTGCTGGCATGATGGCGAACCCTTGCTCAAATCCGTGCGCGAAGCGGTGTTTATTTACGAACAGGGCATACCCGCCGAACTGGAGTGGGACGGGCTGGATGAGCATTGTCGTCATGCTTTGGTGCTCAGCCAGCAGGGTGAGGCGATAGGCTGCGGCCGCATGCTGGCAAACGGTCATATAGGACGCATTGCTGTGTCGTCGAAATGGCGCAAGCAAAAAGTCGGCACGGCCATCATGGAAGCACTGCTGGATTACGCGCGAGCACACGATTACCCGCAGGTGGACGTGGATGCACAGACTCATGCCATACCGTTCTATCGCAGCTTTGAATTTGTGGACGAGGGCGAAGTCTTTAT
>JAURZN010000199.1 GCA_030653355.1 Gallionella sp.
ATTCATCTAGTACTTCCGCCATTAAATCATCGGCTGTTTGTAATTTTGTTGCGCCGCTGCCCTGGGCGGACAGCATAATTTAGTCAAGAATGCGATTGCAACTTCGCACCTGCTCGTCGAGCATGGTCAGGCTTTCGCGCAATTCGGCCGGGCTGGCATCTGCATCATGCTGTAATTCGCCTATAACCACCGCCATCGTAGACAGCGGCGTGCCCAGTTCGTGTGCTGCACCGGCGGCTTGCGTACCGAGAGCCACGAGACGCTCATTGCGTAAAATTTCTTCACGCACCTGTGCCAGCAATTCATCCCGGCTGCGTACGGCCTCGGCCATTTTTACCACGAAATAGGCAACGACTACCGCACTGATGACAAAGCCCAGCCACATGCCCATGACATGCGTATTGAAGGCGCTATCCATGTCCTGGTGATTGTGCGGCAGTGGAATGTAATAAACCATCAGCAGGCTGTAGCACGCCGTGGTGAGCGCAGCCATGGCCCAGGTGAAACGGGAGGGCAGGGTGGCGGCGGCAATCACCAGCGGCAGCAGATACAGCGAAACAAACGGGTTGGTCGAACCTCCCGCGTAATACAGCAGGACGCTGAGCGCTAGCACATCGCAGCCCAGTTGTATAAACAGTTCAAGGTGTGAGACAGGCCTATTGTTACGCAGGCGCAGCAGGGAGAAAATATTGAACAGGGTAAGCGCTGCGATGCCGGTCAGCATGTGCAACCACTGCAGATCCATTTCCAGTATCTGCCATGCGGCGAGCAGTGTGATCAATTGTGCCGAGACAGTCAGGCTGCGCAAGTTAACCAGACGGCGTAACTGGATATGTCCGGGCAGGGTGGAAAATAGGTTCATGGCGCGATTGTAATAGTTGTCTGGCGCAGATAGATGCGGCATATTGTCGCAGCTGTGCGAGGGTGCGACAATATGCCGCATTTGCAAACCGATTTATTCGGATAATAATTTGTCCTGCCAAAATGCTTGCATCCGTGTTTTCGGGGTGGGTTGATATTGAATCCCAGTATTGTGTCTCCTCCCGAAAGTAGCACAAACAGCCCGCCGCCGTGATTTTCACGGCCAGTGCCTGACCGGAAATGCGATGCGGCTTTTGGCATTTTTCATTCTCTATTGGATTTGCGCCGCGTATAATTCGCTTTCTTAAAATTTGACGGAAAATTCATCATGAATAAGATTATCAGTGTTCTGCTGGGCGCAATGTTGTTTAGTGGCGCTGTTTATGCGGGCGACATTCAGGTCGAAGCTGCCTGGTCGCGCGCTACCGCGCCCGGTCAGGATGTTGCCATGGTGGATTTGGCGATTAGCAGCGTAAAAGAGGCAACGTTGATTGGCGTTACCAGCACGAGTTGCAAGACGGCCGAATTGCACAGCATGACGCATGAAAACGGCATGATGAAAATGCGCGCAGTCGAATCGCTCGCGTTGCCAGCCGGCAAGCGCGTTGATCTGGGGAAGAGCGGATATCATCTGATGCTGATCGGGCTTAAGGCACCGCTCAAAGCCGGTGAAAGCGTGCCTTTGATTCTGAATATCAAAGTCGCCAAAGAGGTATTGAAGATCGCAGTCAAGGCTGAGGTGATCCCACTGACCGGAACCCGGACTGCGCCTAAGCATGATGAACACATGCATCATTGAATTAACGCACAGCTCGCGCACGGTTGATGTGGGCGAGTGTAGGGTGCGAGTGAAAAATAGCGCAGGTTTGAATTTATTGCAGTCAGCGATCCTGACTGCAATTTTTTTCATTCTGCCGTCCCAGCCATCGCGTGCTGCCGAATTGAATGATGTCACAGCCGTTCCGCATCTCGACAGTGCCGGTATGGAGGGCTACCGTGGGTTTCTTTCGGCCGGAAAACAGCGCGCCTTTGCCATTGCGCCCGGCGGCGCATGGGCGTGGAAGGGAGGGGAGGCGGCTGCCGAATTGGCCGCCGAGGCTGCCTTGCAGTTTTGTCAGACGGGCGCAGGACAACCGTGCGTGCTTTATGCGGTGAACGATAAGGTAGTGTTCGATGCGTTCGCCTGGGCGCGACTCTGGGGGCCGTATCTCAATCGTGCTGAAGCGGCGCGTGCTGCGGTTGGCAAGGAGCGTGGCGAGCGTTTCTATGATCTGATTTTCCGTGCGCCATCGGGAAAAGCGACAAAGCTCTCTGATTTGCGAGGCAAGGTGGTGGTGCTGCATTTCTGGGGTTCATGGTGCAAGTCTTGTCGGCATGAGATGCCGGAACTCCAGCAGCTTTATCGCGCATTGGGCGCGAGACCCGATATCAGGATGGTATTGCTGCAGGTGCGCGAGGACTTTGCCGCATCGCGCCAGTGGGCGCAGCAGCAGCGTCTTGAGCTTCCTCTGTACGATTCGGGTGTAAAGAACAAAACGGCGCTTCCGCTGGCTGACGGGTTAACGGTGAATGACCGCGACATCGCAGCGGCCTTCCCGACCACCTATATTCTGGATAAACACGGGGTCGTGGTGTTTTCGCATGTGGGCGCCGTTTCGGGGTGGCCGCAGTACTTGCCCCTGTTGCGCGATGTGAGTGCGCGGTCCGGCAAATAATCGAGGTATGGCTTAATCCACTTCTTCCCAGCCTGTGAGCATCGCCTTGATGTGTGAGGTCGGGGTGTGACCGGTGGTGGTCAGGTAGACATGGGCGATCAGGAAGGTCAGCATCATGAAGGCACCCGCCGTGTGGAAGAAAGCCACCCATTCCAGCGACAGAAAGCTGTCCACTCCCCACGCCTGCCAGTCGCCGTAAAACAGGTAAAACCAGCCGGTCAGCCAGAGCAACGGGCCGATCAGCAACAATACGCCGAGATAGGCCAGACGCTGCAGGGGGTTGTGTTTTTTCAGAGTCGTCGGACGGAAGGGATGCGGCGCGCCTTTGAAGATGCCCACCGAATAGAACCGGACCATGGCGACTATCTTCTCTGTGGTCGGAATGTACTGTTTCCATTCGCCCGTGGTGAAGTGCCAGAAGATGGCGAATACCCACAGGCCGATCAGCATCCATGCGGAAATCGTGTGCAGATCCACCGCCTTGCCGAAACCGAACAGAGAATATGAGCCGTGCACCTCGAAGCCGGTGACCAGCATGAAGATGATGAGCATGGCCTGGGACCAGTGCCAGAAACGCTCGAACCGTTTGAATACGTAGATTTTATTTGTTGTCATGATATTACCCTGCTTTCTTGCTGGTAAGGATGCGGATGCCGCCGTGGATCAGCACACCGATCAGCGTCAGCAGGGCCAGCGCCCAGCCCGCCATGTCAAGCAGCCTGTTGCCGTCGCGGGATGGCATGTACACACCCTGAATGTCCTTCAACCTGCCGTTTTTGCTGTGACACTGGGTGCAGCTTAGTGCGTCTTCTTTAGGGGCAACCATATGGGTGATAGGCCAGGTCAGCTCGGTGCTGACGAAGTCGTATTTTCCGCTGTAGGGCAGATTGGCCGCTTTCATCCCCGCGCGGATCGCTTTTTGCCAGTCGTAGTTGTGCCACAGTGCCGTATCGTCCTCGCCGCCGGTGTGTTGAACGGTCAGGGTGTTATTGACCGTGTCATAGGGTTGCTTGCCGCGATGCACCTTGGTCGGCCAGATGCGTGAATCCGGATCGTCCGGGCTGCCGCCCACTTCATTGATCTGTACGGTCTTGCCAGGGTCGATCTTGTCGCCTATTACCTTGTAGGTGGAAACGCCATTGAGCCAGCGGTATTCGGGAATGACGTAGGAATCCCACACCCACGCGCCCTTCTTGGAGTCGAAGGCGCGCCGTCCGGCGCTGTCCTTGCGCACGAAAGGCTTGCCATCCTCGTCCATGACGGTGGCTTTCGACCAGTCCCAGCTCAGTTCGGTGCCGATGTCATTGCGCGCGTATTCCGGAATGTGACAGGTCTGGCAGGCTATTTTTGCCGTGTGCTGGTTGAGTTTGGACATGTGTTGCGGATGGGGTTTATCGCCGTGGCAGGACTGGCAAGCAGCCGGTGAACTGTCGGGATTGCCGCGTATGTGCGCCGGCCCTTTGGTCGCGGGTGCCATGTTGTAGCGGCTGCCTGACACCTCATGGCTCGATGTGGCATGGCAGGTCGTGCAGGCGAAATTGAGCCCTTTCTCGTCCATGTGTACGTCGAGATATTTGTTGGGGTGTTGCAGGCTGCTGTCCATATCACCGTGCTTGGCGCCGTTTGCGCCCGCGCCGAAGAAATGGCAGGAGCCGCAGTTGCTGCGACTGGGTTTTCCTATGCTTTGCGCTATTCTCTTCAGGTCGGCGGGATCGACAAATTTGCCTGATTTAGGCGGAAATTCACGGCGCTCATAAACCGGGTGGCCGGCATCCCCAGGCAATTTCCGGTAAGTAGCCGTTGTGTCGTGGCACACCAGACAGTCCACGTTTTTCTCTATCGTGAAGTCGAAGCTGCTGTCTTTCCAGCCGTACCCCGCGTGGCAGGCCATGCAATCTTTCTCGTTGGAGACCGGAGAGGTGCAGTAGTTGTTGATGATGTTCTTCTTGCCGCGTTTCTGTCCCGTCTTAGGGTCAACAGACTCCCATGTCCAGTGTTTGGTGTGCTGCACCTGCCTGGCCGCTTCGGTGTGGCAAATCAAACAGGCTTCAGTGACTTCCGGGCCTGTCCTGAACTGCTTGTCCAGCTCCTTGAATTTGCTGTGATCTGCCGTGGAAGCGCTCTTTTGCCTAGTGTCGGCCACTGTCTGCGGCGTGGCGGCCGACGCGGTATCCGACTGGGCGGGTGTAGCAAACGCGCTCATTACCGTCAGCATGGCGCAACTAGCCAGTGCCGACAGAGAGACTTTTTTTACTGATAACATGATGTTTCCTTTGTCTGTCTCGGTTTGATGCGGGTAGTATCAGTCGCGTTAACAACCGCCTGCCGCGCCGCTGCCGGAACCGCCAGCGCCGCCGCCCGGTGCAGCCTTGATCATCGCAGGTGCGGGCTTGCTCGGATCGAACTGGACGAATTTTTCCTGATCTGCCGCGACATGTCCCATGATCTCACCCACCATGGGCCCGAACATCTGGCCCATCAGTCCGGCGTTCATCATGCCTATATACGTTTTTCCGTCATTTTTCTTGTAAACGGATATTTTGCAGGGCATCAGGATGGACAGGAAGCGGACTGAGTCGTCCTTGAGTATGGGGCCGGAATATTTGGTGCTGCAGGCTTCGATCATCATCACCGGCAACGTGTTGCCACCATCGGCTTCAACGGCCTTGCCCGGATTGCGCAGACCGGATAACGCCCAGCCGTTGCCGGTATTCTGGATGTTCTGCTGGATGCGGGCGACGGTCTCCTCCACGCCGAACGGGCTGGGGATTTCCCTGAACATCAAACTCCCCATGAAGTTGTAGCTCAGTACTGCGACAACGAGTACTCCCCCGATAAAGCCTCCGATAACCTTAAGCATTTTGTAATTCTCCAAATGAAATGGCGTTAAGCGTCTTGCTGCCTGTGTAAATGAATCTGAATAGCGGGTAGTGAACAGGTGAATAATTATATTCTTATATTTCGATTAACAATAGCAATAAAATGCCTGGCCGCATCCGGGTGATGCATACCAATCCAGTCTGGTATTCGGGGGCGTGCTCACGGGGAAACGGTGGCATAATGCGCGCATCGGCATGGCGAGACAGGGAGGGTTCGTTGCAAAGGTACAACAGCCTGAAGCAGTGGTTCGAGGCGGAATAAATGTAACGGCCGCTTCCTTGTCCGAAACCCAGGATATCGTAAAAATATAATGGAATTATTACTCGATAACATTATCTCTCATCCGCTCTTTGTGAAAGGGGTGGAGGCGGCTTTAGCCACGCTGCTGATATTTCTGGTGGTGCGCATCGCCCAGGCGGCCGCTTCAAAAAAAATCGACAACAAAGATCTGCGCTATAAGATGCGCAAGACTATCGGGCTGACAGGGAGTGTGCTCGTTCTGGCGGTCATCCTGACTATTTTCAGTGCGCAGATGACCAACCTGACGGTCATCATCGGCGCGCTCAGTGTAGGCATCGGTTTTGCGTTGCGCGAAGTGATACAAAGCTTCATCGGATGGCTCGCCCTGTCATTCTGGGGGCTGTACAAGCCCGGCGAACGGATACAGATGGGCGGTATCATGGGCGACGTGATCGACATCGGCATACTGACTACCACGGTGATGGAGTGCGGAGCATGGGTCAAGGCGGATTTATACAATGGTCGCCTGGTTCGCTTGTCGAACAGCCTGGTATTCAAGGAAAACATCCTTAATTACACATCGGACTTCCCCTTCCTGTGGGATGAGATCGTCATCCCGGTGAGAACGGTATCCGACCATAAGCTGGCGCGCAGCATCATTGAACAGGCTGCCGGTTCTGCATTGTCGGAAATCAGCGAGGGTGCGCAGGAAGCATGGCGCAATTTTGTGCGCCATTATCGCGTCGAAGAGGCCAGGCTGGAGCCCATGGTGACGATGAGTTTCGATTCCAACTATATCGAGTTTACCTTACGTTATGTGGTGGATTATCGCGTCCGCAGGAGCACCAAGGACCGGTTATTTACCCGCATTCTGGCCGGGATAGAGGAAACCAATGGCAAAGTGCAGATAGGTTCTACTACGGTGGAGCTTTCTGATTTGCCGCCTCTGTCACTGCAAATCGAGAAGCGCAATTGACAGGCCTGATTCTCGCGTCGAGTGAACGATTTCCGTCATCTGATGAGCGAAATTACCCGAACCGGCATGATAGTCAGCCCAGCGCATTTTCTTCTGGTGTAAAATTCGCGCCAAATTCCGGCGAGTTGAAGTCCACTGAACTTTAATCCCGCTCACCCCCTTCTAAGGAAAAATTATGCCGTTTTCAGCCGCTTCCGCCGATCTTAAAGCGCACGTCCTGTCAGAGGCACTGCCCTATATTCAACGCTTTTTTGATAAGACCATCGTGATCAAATACGGTGGCAATGCGATGACCGATCCGCTGTTGCAGGAGGGATTCGCGCGCGATGTGGTGCTGCTCAAACTGGTTGGCATGAACCCGGTCGTGGTGCATGGCGGCGGCCCGCAAATCAATGAATTGCTCAAGCGTGTCGGCAAGCAGGGTGAATTCATTCAGGGTATGCGCGTCACGGACGAAGAGACCATGGATGTGGTCGAAATGGTGCTGGGCAAGATTAACAAGGATATCGTTAATCTGATCAACCGTCATGGCGGCAAGGCGGTCGGGCTGACGGGGCAGGACGGATCGTTTATCCGTGCCAGAAAGCTGGCGCTGGAGAGCAATACCGAACCAGGCAAGATGCTCGATATCGGGCTGGTCGGTGAAATCGATAAAATTGACCCTTCCATCATATCCTTTCTGGATTCGGGCGATTTTATCCCGGTCATTGCGCCCATCGGTGTCGGGCCGGACGGCGAGACGCTGAACATCAATGCCGATGTGGTTTCCGGCAAATTGGCCGAAGTGCTGAATGCCGAAAAACTGGTGTTACTGACCAATACGCCGGGCGTGCTGGACAAGGAGGGTAATCTGCTGACCGGACTGACTCCCAATCAAATCGATGAGTTGGTTGAAGATGGCACGCTGTCCGGCGGCATGTTGCCTAAAATCTGCTCGGCGCTGGATGCGGCGCGCGGCGGGGTGCGTTCGGTACACATCATAGACGGGCGGGTGCAACATGCCCTGCTGCTGGAAATTCTGACCGACGAAGGCGTGGGCACGCTGATTAAAAGTAAATAATGACGCTGTGGATTTTTGATCTGGACAATACGCTGCACGACGCGAGCCCGCACATCTTTCCACACATCAATCGCAGCATGACGGCTTATCTGCAGGAGCACCTGCAACTGGACGAGGCCGAGGCGAATGCGTTGCGCACGCATTACTGGCATCGTTATGGCGCGACGCTGAGCGGCCTGATGCGCCATCACGGCACGGACCCCGCACATTTTCTCTGGCACACGCATCAGTTTCCCGAGTTGCAGCACATGGTGTTGCGCGAGCCGCGTCTGCGTCATGTATTGCGCACCTTGCCAGGCAGAAAAGTGGTGTTTTCAAACGCGCCGCAGCATTATGCGCATGCGGTGCTGAAACTGTTGAGGGTGGTAGATTTATTTGATGATGTGGTGGCTGTGGAGCATACGCGTTACCGTCCCAAACCCGATTTTTTTGGTTTCAGGCATGTGATGCAGCGGCATCGCGTCCGCGCGGCGCAGTGCGTCATGATCGAAGACAGCCTGGAAAATCTGCAAGCGGCCAAACGACTGGGAATGCGCACGGTCTGGGTCAATGCGGGCAATAAGCTTCCAGCCTGCGTGGACGTAAAAATCAGTGACATCGTGCAGCTGCCAGGCGTGATGCATAGGCTGGTGAATAATTCGAGGGGAAATACATGATTTTGATACTCAGTTCCGATGTAAGTGAAAAGCCTCAGGAATACCAGCAGTTGCTGGCCCATCTGTCCGCGATGCAGGGCATACAGACGCGAGTGCATATCGAGCGTGGCAGCGAACAGAGTCTGACGGAAATCTATTTGATCGGTAACACCAAGCTGCTGGATATCGAGGATATGCAGAATTTGCCCTGTGTCGAGCGTGTGGTGCGGGTGTCCGAGGAATATCGCATACTGGGGCGGCATAAGGACGATCAGCGTCCTACGCATTTTGAATATAACGGCGTGCGTTTCGGCCAGGACACGCTGAACGTATTTGCAGGATTGTGTGCGGTGGACAATCGCGAGCATGTCGAAATTATGCTGCGCGCGTTGCGCGATAACGGTCAGGTGTGCACGCGCATGGGCGCTTACAAGCCGCGCACCAGTCCCTACGCCTTTCAGGGACACGGCAAGAACTGCTTACCCTACGTGTTTGAACTGGCGGGCCGCTACGGCATCAAAGTGATGGCGATGGAAATCACCCACGAGTCGCACCTGGATGAAATCAACGAGGCACTGCATCAGACTGGAGAGCCGACTGGCGTGATGCTGCAAATCGGCACGCGCAATACGCAAAATTTCGAGTTGCTCAAAATTGTCGGACGTCAGACCAAAATGCCGGTGCTGCTCAAGCGCGGTTTCGGAATTACGCTGGATGAATCGCTGAATGCCGCAGAATATCTGGCCTCCGAAGGCAACCGCAATGTGGTGTTCTGCCTGCGCGGCATGAAGACCAATATGGCGGATCCGCATCGCAATTTTGTCGATTTTGCCCATGTGCCGGTGGTGAAGCGCCTGACCCGCATGCCGGTGTGCGTCGATCCCTCGCATTCGGTTGGTTCGCGCGCCGCATCGCCCGACGGTATCATGGATATGATGCATGTCACGGCACAGGGTATTCTGGCGGGCGCCAACATGGTGCTGGTGGATTTTCATCCGGTGCCGCCCAAGGCGCTGGTGGACGGCCCGCAAGCCATGCTGCTGAAAGAGTTGCCTTACTTCCTAGAAGATGCACAAATCGCCCGTGAGGCGTATATCAGGCGTGTCGCGCTGCGGAGGCGTCAGGAATAAGGCCTGACCGGAGTCATTTATTGCGTATATGTAGATAAAATTCACGCAATAGAATAGAACGGAGCCGATTACAGCGCATTTTGTTGACTGCAACGGTATGGCGCAATATTATGCGTCGCTACAAGGGGTTTTTGAACTAATGTTGTTATCCGGGAGATCGCAATCATGGTAGAAGAAAAGAAACAGCCAGCCGTCAAAAAAGCGGCTGTCAGCAAAAAGGTAAGCGCAGCAACAACGGCTAGTGCGGCAGGCACCAAAGTGGCTGAGAAGAAATCGCCAGCAGTAAAAAAGGCGCCCGCAGCGAAAAAAGAGGCTGCTGCCGTTTGGCCTTTCCCCGTAACAGCTGTTGAAGCAAAGAAAACATCGACCGCAGCACCCGCTGCAAAGAAACCGGCAAAGGCAGTTGCTGCGGCAACCGCCGTTGCAAAGAAACCAGCTGCAAAGAAGGCACCCGCCGCTGAAAAGAAACCTGCGGCAAAGAAATCGGTCGCCGCCAAGCCAGCCAAACAACAGGCAGTGGCGCAACCTTCTGCTCAGGAGCGCTATCGCATGGTAGAAACGGCGGCTTACTACATCGCCGAACGCTCCGGTTTTCAGGGCAGCACTACCGAACACTGGGCGGCAGCCGAGATTGAAATTGCAGAAAAACTGAGCGGGTAGGTCTCTGCCGCTCAAAAGACCGCACGCTACGACGTGCGGTTTTTTATTTGTGCAGAACTAACGTTCCGGGGTGATGATCATGAGTTCTGAACCGCTATCATACTTCTGCAAATACCTGCCTATGGTCTCAAATGTCGCAGTAACCGGTTTTCCTTGTTGATCTGATGTAGATACTTCAGCGCTGAACATTGAACCCAGTGCCAGTTTGAGCGGGCTTACGTTGACCAGTTGTGCCTCGAAATACGCTTTTTCATTTGTCTTGATGACCTTGATGTCGCTGGTCTGATAGATCGCTGCATTGATGACATCCAGCGTGTGCTCGGTGCAGTTCTGTTTTCCCAGCGTGTAGGGATTGGCGATCAGAGAATAATGCGGATCGTGCAACGCTGAATAGGTCGGTGAATTGATCACTTCCAGCAGGCGTTTTTGCAAATCTGCGGAAGGAATAATAACGCCTGCTTCCATCACGGCCACACCCGCAAAGAAATCCACCGGGAAATCCTGTATCAAATCGCTGATTTCCGGACGACCATTCTGTTGATACAGGTTGTATATCGCATAACCCGGTATTTTTCGTCCATCCGCCGTGGTGATTTGTGAATACACCGCAAAGGCGACATGGGTGAAATGCATGCCTTCCGGCAATTCGGCAGCGGGACGACCCATGCGCGCCAGAATGGCGACATGCGCACCTTTTGCGGCCAGTGTTTTCTCTACCTGTTTGGCAAAACTGATGATTTCTTCAGGCGTAAAGTGGATTTCTGCGGATGCTGAAGACGAACTGAAGCTGCCCGCACTGGCAGGTAAACTGGTCGTCAGCAGACAAATGCCGAGCAGTGCGTGGCCGAGTAGCGTTCTACAAAGATGTTGCATGGTGGTTTCCTTTGGGTTTGTCAGCGGGCTAAATGGCTTTGTCAGATTTTTTCGGCGTCGGGTTTTCTTTTTTTAACGCTTCGTTGGGCGGCATGATGTTTAACGCTTCGTTGGGCGGCATGATGGTGATCGCTTCGTCGGTGATGTCCAGTGGCGTGCCGATAGGGGCGATGGCGGCATTCGCTGAACCGCGTGCGGCCTGAGATGAAATTGCACCCGCCGTGCCACTGACTACGCCGCCGATGGCAAGCGGAATCGCCGAGGCTGCCGAGGTGACTTGTCCGGAGGCGGCAATCGAATGCCCCGCGCTGGCGCTGGCATGCGAGCCGGACTGGACGGCATTTCCGGAGGCTTGTCCTGAGTGTGTGGCGGCCAGTGCGACGGATGCAGAAGTCAGATAAGCCAACAGGGCGATTTTTAAGCAATGATTCGATTTCATAAGGATCCCTCTTGAGGTTGTATGGCGAACGCTACGTGTACACATCATGATTTTAATGCTCGGGGGTAATGATAAACATTTCCGAGCCTTCGTCATATTTCTGTAAATAATCTGCTATGGTTTCGAAGGTCGCGGTGACGGGGGCGCCGGGTTGATCAGACAGCGTGATTTCGGCTGAGAACAGCGATCCCAGGGCCAGTTCCAGGCCGCTGACATTGACTGTTTGTGATACGAAATATTTTTTTTCTACGGCCTTGATGTGTTTGATGTCGTCAGTCTGATAAATCGCGGCATTGATGACGTCCAGCGTATGTTCGGTGCAATTTTGCCTGCCCAGCGTATAGGGATTGGCGATGGCGGAGTAGCGCGGGTCATGCAGATTCCGGTAGGTGGGCGAGGTAATGATTTCCAGCAGGCGTTTTTGCAAATTTGCGGAAGGTATGATGATACCTGCCTCCAGCATTGCAACACCTGCGAAGAAATCCACCGGAAAATCCTGCACCAGAGAGCTGGTGTCGGGTTTTTCGTTGCTCTGGTAGAGGTTGTAGATGGCATAGCCGGGAATTTTTCTGCCGTCGGCCGTGGTGATCTGTGAATACAAGGCGAACGATACGTGGGTGAAATGCATCCCTTTGGGCATCTCGGAGGCGGGCCTGCCGACACGCGCCAGAATAGCGACATGCGCACCTTTTGCGGCCAGTGTTTTTTCTACCTGCTTGGAAAACTGGATGATCTGCTCGGCGGGCAACTGCGGCGCACCACCTGCCTGGCTGCCGCCATAAGCGGACAGATGAGCAACAAGAATGAACATCCCGAACAGGTAGCGCATATAGCCTCGCGATTGGCAGCGGATGGAATGGTGCCATTTTATACCACTACAGTACGGCGACGACAAGCGGCGCTAACGTGTGCTATCTTTATGCCCACTTATTCTGTTGACGTTTTCTGATGCCATGAGCTTGTTTGCCTTGATCGTCGCGCTGTTGCTGGAGCAGCTTAACCCCCTCTCTTCCCGTAAATACGGGCATGGCTGGCTGAGCAGTTATGCCGGTTTTTTTCAGCATCATTTCAATGCAGGTGAATACAGCCATGGCCGGGTGGCCTGGTTGCTGGCCGTGTTGCCGTTGCTCATTGCCGTGGTGGTGATATATGGCGGATTACATCAACTGCATCCGATCCTTGCCTGGACATTCAATGTGTTGGTGCTCTATCTCACTCTGGGTTTTCGTCCGTTCGCTCAGTCCTTTACCGCTATTCAGCAGGCATTGCGCAGCAATCAGTTGAAAGAGGCGCGTGAACTGTTGAGCCAGTGGCGCGGCAGGGCGATGTCCGAATTGAATGCTGATGAAATTGCACGCGTGACCACCGAGCAGGCACTGATCTCGGCACTGCGCCATCTGTTTGGCGTGATTATCTGGTTCTTCCTGTTCAGCCTGCTGGGGCTGGGGGGCGCAGCAGGTGCCTTGCTCTATCGACTCGGTCTTGGATTGCGCACGCAGAAGGCGGATGAATTCAATGACGAGGAATTGGGCGAGGGGAAATACAATGCTTATTCGCGGAAAATGTTTTATTTTCTGGAATGGTTGCCGATCCGCCTGACCGCAGCCACTTTTGCCATCGTCGGCAATTTCGAGGATACCGCGTATTGCTGGCGCTCTCAGGCGGCAAGCTGGCCTGATGGCGAGACAGGCATTCTGCTGTCCAGCGGAGCGGGAGCATTGGGCGTGCGTTTAGGTCTGCCCATACGGCAGGATGGCGCGTTGTTGAACAGGCCGGAGCTGGGTGTCGGCAACAACAAGGCCGATGTCGCCTCCATGCAAAGCACTATCGGGCTGGTGTGGCGCTCGCTGGTGGTCTGGCTGGTCATATTGTTCATGCTGTCGCTGGCGAGTTTGCTGAGGTAGCGGTAATTCATGAATTGCCCGCGTCTGCTTACCGTACAATGCCGCCCATGCATACTCACCACCCCTTTAGTTCGCTCACGCCGGATTCCGTGCTGGATGCGCTGGATAGCGTCGGTCTCATCGGCGACGGCCGCCTGCTGGCGCTGAACAGTTATGAAAATCGCGTTTACCAGGCCGGAATGGACGACGGGCCTGCGCTGGTCGCAAAATTTTACCGCCCCGGGCGCTGGAGCGATGAAGCCATACTGGAAGAGCATGCCTTCGTCGCGACTCTGGCTGAGCGTGAGATTCCGGTCGTACCTGCGTTGCGAATCAACGGTAATACGCTGCACACATTTAACGGTTTTCGCTTCTCGATTTTCAGCAAGCATGGCGGTCGTGCGCCGGAGCTGGATAATCGCGATACGCTGGAGTGGATGGGGCGTTTTATCGGGCGCATTCATGCGCTAGGTAGTCTGGAGTCGTATCAGCATCGTCCTGCGCTGGACATTCAGAGCTTTGGCGTGGAACCGAGCGCGTATTTGCTGGCGCACGACTTCATTCCGGGCGAGTTGCTTGAAGTCTATCGTGGTGTGGTCGCATTGGCGCTGGACGGCGTGCGCCGCTGCTATGACCGTGCTGGTGATGTCAAAATTCTGCGCCTGCACGGCGACTGCCATGTAGGCAATGTGCTGTGGACCGATGACGGCCCGCATTTCGTAGATTTCGACGACAGTCGCATGGGGCCGGCGATACAGGATTTGTGGATGCTGCTGTCGGGTGAGCGCGCCGAACAAACCCGGCAATTCGCAGACCTGCTGGCGGGCTACGAGGCTTTTTATGACTTCCATCCCCGCGAGCTGCATCTGCTCGAAGCGTTGCGCACCTTGAGGCTGATTCATTATTCGGCGTGGATTGCGCGGCGCTGGGACGATGCGGCGTTTCCGGCGGCCTTCCCCTGGTTCAATACCCAGCGCTACTGGCAGGATAGAATCCTGGAGTTGCGCGAACAGATTGCGCTGATGAATGAACCGCCATTACATTGTTGAAGTGGCTACTTAGGGTAGTGTTGTCCCGCGTGCGGGGCTTATTAATCAACTGGATTCCCGCCTTCGCGGGAATGACGAATCGGGAAAGAACAAATGACTAACGAAACCATCATCGCCGCCACTCAGGACTGGCTGGAAAAAGCGGTCATCGGGCTGAACCTGTGTCCGTTTGCCAAGGCAGTACACGTCAAGAAACAGATACGCTACGTGGTTAGTACGGCCACGACAGAGGAGGCGCTGCTGGAAACGTTGCTGGTCGAGTTGCGCCATTTGCAGAAGACGAACCCAGAGGAACTGGATACGACGCTGTTGATCCACCCCTATGTGCTGGCTGATTTCCTCGACTATAACGATTTTCTGGATATAGTAGATATCGCTACGGCCGAAGCGGAATTCGGCGATGCCTTCCAGGTTGCCAGTTTGCATCCGCTGTATCAATTCGCCGGAACGGCGTTGGATGACATTGAAAATTATACCAATCGTTCGCCTTATCCAACATTGCATCTGCTGCGCGAAGACAGCGTGGACAGGGCGGTTGATGCTTTCCCCGACGCAGACCGGATAGCGGATAACAATATCGAGACGCTGAACAGGCTGGGGCATGCGGGCTGGGCTAAGTTGGGCCTGCCTGAATAGTGCCCGTCATGCCGTGCAAGGCGCCGGTTGTTTATTTGTCGGTTTGTGCGTCTGATACGTCCCGGTAAAATTTATAGTTGTTCTTCCCGCTGGTTTTCGCCAGATACATGGCCTCATCGGCTTGCTTGATGAGAATGCCTGTCTCTTGCGCATCATCCGGGTAGAGGGCAATGCCGATGCTGGCGCCTATCTCGCAGGTTTTTCCTTTTAAATCAATTGGCTGTGACAGGGCTGAAATTATCTTTCTGGCGATGAATGCAGCGTTTTCATCCGAGCCCACGTCATTTAATATAAAGGTGAATTCATCGCCACCTACGCGCGCCACCGTATCCGAGGCACGAATGATTTCCTTCAGTACTCCTGAGACGGCCTGGAGCAACAGGTCGCCCGCCTCGTGACCCAGCGTGTCATTCACTTGCTTGAAGCCATCCAGATCGAGGAACATCACGGCGAGTTTGCATTTATTGCGTTTGGCCAGTTGCAGCGAATGTGCGAGGTAATCCAGAAATAAGGCGCGGTTCGGCAGGTCGGTCAGGTAATCGTAGTGAGCCAGGTGGGCTATTTTCTGTTCGGCCAGCTTGCGCTCGGTGATGTCGCGGACGATGCCGATAAAGTAGCGTAATCCGCCCAGGGTCATTTCCGATGCGGACAGTTCCACTGGGAACAGTTCGCCATTATTGCGCACTGCCATCACCTCAAGGCCGCGCAAGCTTATTGTCTTGCCCCGGGAGTCATGCAGATGCTGGCTGAGAGATGCCTCATATTCGTCCCATCCCGCTTCCGGTATTAGCATTCTGGCACTTTTCCCCAGCACTTCCTGTTGGGTGTAGCCAAAAATCTGCTCTGCAGCCGGGTTGAATCCCAGCATCTCCCCGGATTCATTGATGGTAATAATGCCGTCCATCACGTTGTGGATGACGGCCTGCAACTGACCCTGACTTTTTTCGAGTTCACCCTTGGTCTGTTTCAGGTTCATTACCATCTGCCAGAACAATTTCACCTCAGGGCCGCTTGCTACCCTTTTGTCGCCAAAAACCCGGCTTACCTCGTCAGTCACTGTTTCATCGTGTGACAGGTTGTATACGATACACTCGGGATAATCCTTGCAGGCGCGTATGGCTTCAGCCGTGTCGGTATAGACAGGAATGCCATGTTTTTTTGCCAGTACGAGGCCAGCCGCGTTGGGGTTGGTGTCTGTTATGGCGATTACCTGGACCAGTTTATCTTCAATGAACATCTCCAGCAGTGCATGACCGCCACGCCCGGCGCCGATAATCAGGACTGGATGTCCCTGAATTCTTTGTGTTGCCATATTGACTCCTTGCCGGTCAGTGCATGAATACATCTCGTGCAATTCTGGCATATTTTATGTGCATCGCCGAATGCGGTGCAATCACTGGTTGTAAGAGGCTGCTAGGCCTTGTTGGCGGCGATTTGCTGGAATAACTCCAGCCTTCTTGCGTTAATTTTTCCTGCCGCGACAGCCGCAAGCAGCGCGCAGCCCGGTTCGTGCAGATGGTGGCAGTCGCGAAAACGGCACTGACCGAGGTACTGGGAAAATTCGATGAATCCCTGCTCTATTTCGCCCAGGCTCAGGTGGTGCAGGCCGAATGCCTGCACGCCCGGACAGTCGATCAGGCTGCTGGTCGCATCCAGGCTGTACAGCTTGGCGTGGGTGGTGGTGTGTTTTCCCGAGTCCAGCACGGTGGAAATTTCGCGCGTGGCCGCTTGTGCGTCCGGCAGCAGCGCATTAATCAGCGTGGACTTGCCCATGCCGGACTGCCCGACCAGCACGCTGGTATGGTTCTGTAACAGTGGGCGCAGGGTGGATACATCCTGTAATGCACTGAGCTCCAGTACCTTGTAGCCGATGGCGCGATAGACGGCAAGTTGCTGTCGCGCAGCCGCTGCAGGCACGGGCAGATCACATTTGTTCAGTACGATAAGCACGTCCAGATTCTGGTCGAAAGCGGCGATCAGGCAACGCGTTATCACTTCATCGCTGAATGAGGGCTCGCTCGCAACGACAATGATGATCTGGCTGACGTTCGCGGCGATGAGTTTTTCGCGGTAGGCATCCGAGCGGTGCAGCAGGGAAGTGCGCGGGGCGATGCGTTCGATCACGCCCTGATTGTCACCGCTGCGCAGTATCTCAACCCCGTCTCCGCATACTACATTGCTTTTTTTGCCGCGTGTCAGACAGGGCAGCAGGCTGCCATCGGCAAGCCGTACCAGATACTGGCGGCCGAATGCCGCGACGATGCGCCCTGACAGCGTGGCGCTCAAGGCATGAACAGCGCGTCTACTTTCGCGGCGCAGATGAAATCGTTAGCCGAAAGGCCGTTAATCGCGTGGGTGGTGTAGGCCACGCGGCAACGGTTGTAACTGACGGTCAGCTCGGGATGATGATCCTCGCGGTGTGCCGTCCATGCCACGGCATTCACGAACGCGATCGTCTGGTAATAATCCTCAAACGAGTAAGTCTTGCTGATGATCTGGTCATGCTGCTCCCAGCCCGGCGTCAGCGAATGCTCGATTTCAGATGGAGACAGGGCCTTGTTGTCCGGTTCTCGCAAGGATTTCATAAACGGTTTATTTCAGCTTGTAATAGCGGTTGAGATAAGCGGCGATATGTTGCTCGTCCTGTGCTGTCAGCTTTGCGCCGATATTTCCGCTGCACAGCTTGAGCTGTTCCACCAGATCGGCGGGGCTGCGCACCTTGCGTGCCTCACGGGTGAACATCGTATTGCCATCGCCCCCCAGCATCGCGGCATGACAGCTGTTGCAATTGTATTTATCGAACAGGGCTTTGCCGGTTTGCGCGTTGCCGGTGGGGAACGGATTAGCCAGGGCGGAGCCTGCGGCGCATAGTAAAAATAGAGCGGTTAACAGCTTCATTACATTCTCCTTAAAGGGCTTGCAGGTTGGCGATGCGTACCGCTGCCGGCGGATGCGAATCGTAAAATCTGGAATACAGGGGGTCGGGGGTGAGTGTTGCCGCGTTGTCCTGATACAGCTTGACCAGCGCGTTTACCAGATCGTCCGCTGCTGTTTGGCGGGCGGCGTAGGCGTCAGCCTCGAATTCGTGTTTGCGTGAGTAGGCAGACAGGATAGGGCTGAGCAGGAAGCTGAATACCGGCATCACCATGAAAAACAGCAGCAGCGCCAACGCGGTGCTGGGGGTGGTGACGCCCAGACCCTGATAGAACCAGCTGGTTTGCATCAGCGCGGCCAGCAGCCACAGGAACAGCAGACTCATCGCAAAAGTCATGGCGATGCGCTTCATGACGTGGCGATGCTTGAAATGACCAAGTTCGTGCGCCAATACCGCCTCGATCTCGTTGCCGCTCAGGCGCGCCAGCAGGGTGTCAAAAAATACGATACGTTTCGTCTTGCCGAAGCCGGTGAAATAGGCGTTGCCGTGCGCGCTGCGTTTGCTGCCGTCCATGACGAATAATCCGCTGCTGGTGAAGCCGCAACGGGTGAGCAGGGCGGCGATGCGCGCTTTCATCGCATCATCCTGCAGCGGGGTGAATTTGTTGAAAAGCGGTGCGATGTAGGATGGATAGATGAACAATATCAAAAGGTTGAATGTGACCCATGCGCCCCACACATATAACCACCAGTAGTCACCCATGCTTTCCATCAGCCACAACACGCCGAACAAAAGCGGCAGGCCGAGCACGGCGCCGATCAGCAGGCCTTTGAGGGCGTCTACCAGATACAGCTTGAAAGTCATGTTATTGAAGCCGAAGCGGGCTTCGATACGGAAAGTGCGGTACAGAGTGAACGGAGCCTCCAGCAAGGACGAAAGCATCAGCACCGCTACCAGCGTGGCGCCACCCTGGATAAGCGGTGAGCTGAACCAGGCTTGCGCCATATCGGCAATCCACTGTATGCCGCCGGCAACGGTGAAAATCAGTTACAGTGCCGCATCGAACAGAAAGCCCAGCATCGCGAAACGTGTCTTGGCGCTGGTGTAGTCGGCCGCTTTCTGGTGGTTGCTCAGCAGTATTTGTTCGCGGAAGGCTGCGGGCACGGCGCTACGATGTGCGGCGATATGCGCCAGATGGCGGCGCGCCAGCCACAGCCGGGCGAGGGTGGTGAAGGCGAGTGTCGCGAT
>JAURZN010000210.1 GCA_030653355.1 Gallionella sp.
GCCTGAAGGTCGGCTGCGAGATTTGATCGCATCTCGGGACAGAATCGATCCTCGTGATACGTGGGCGCTTCTGATTCGACATGGACAGGACACTGCGGGCGCGCTTTCGCTGACACCAGAAGGGTTTGTGGCAGCGACAGAGGAAATTTTGATTCCACTTTCGCAAGTGACGCTTCAGGAAAAAATTGAGGCTTCCAGGGCGCGCAATCTCCCTCTGATGGCATCATGGGATGAAATCCGCATGTCCCTGGCAGGTGCTCAGGAAAAGCTGGGGCTGCGTATTGAAGCCGATGGCGCGCTGTTTCTGCCTGAAGGTTCGGCACCCTCGACCCATATCGTCAAACCTGAGAATGCCAGCGCGGACTTCCCATATTGCCCAGCCAATGAATTTTTTTGCATGCGCCTGGCTCATGAGCTGAAAGTTTCAGTTCCCACCGTTGGGTTGCTGCATCTTCCCGAACCACTTTATGTCATTGAGCGGTTTGACCGTGAGCCATTGGAAAAATATGCCGAGGAAGGGGTAGGCAGGGCATTCAGACGGCTCCACCAGATAGACCTGTGCCAAACATTGGGTGTGCCACCGTCGAAAAAATATGAGAGTGAAGGTGGCTTGGGGCTGCATCACCTGTTCGACGTTCTCAGAGGCACCTTCATCGAGCGTCCAATCGTAGCGGCCAATGCCGTTGTTCATTGGATTGCCTTTAATTATTTAATCGGTAATCTGGATGCACACGCAAAAAATATTGCCTTCCTGATGCGTGGTCAAAAAGCGGCAGTAGCGCCGTTTTACGACATGCTTTGCGTGGAGGCGTATCTGCCAAGGCAGACGATGGCGATGTCTATCGCGGGAGAGAATAAGCCGGGGTGGGTGGAAGGGGTGCATTGGGATGCAATGGCCTATGAGGCGGGTGTCGCGCCTCGACTTGTTCGTAGTGTCTTATCGCGAATGAGTGCGGATTTACCGGAAGCGATCGCCAAGGTAATCGGCGATGAACGACTGACCAATGAGGAACGAGTATTTTTGCGAGAAAAAGTGCTTCCGGTTATTGATGAGCGAAGAGGGTTCGTAGCTGATGCGCTCAAGTCTCGACCGTCTTCGATCAATGAATTATTGAACAGTCGGGAATTTGATCCGTCGGTACTGGCGCGGTTGTCCAAGCTTTCGTGATGTGTAGTGAAGATTCGGTTTGCGCGACCGATGACAAATTATTAAGGAAAAAAATGATCGAGGCACCCATCAGTACCCCACCGCAAGCGTACATGGATATTATCGGTTCGCTGATCGACAAAGCGCGCGGCTTTCTGGAAGCTGGCGAAAAACTTCAAGCGCTCGCCTTCGTTGGTAATCTGACTAGCAAGTCATCCCGGTGATGATTCAGTCGGGAAGCATCAAGGACAAAGATCACTCTGCGCTGGCGATACAGTCAGCGGCGTTGGCATTGGATGCCGATTTTGTGTTCACCATCACGTAAGCATGGTCACTGCGGTCGGATAAAATACGGCAGATGAATGCGATCCTTGATAAATATGGAAGCATCGGTGCCTCGCCTTACGCGATAGACGTGTGCATGCTTACGTTGGAAACAAGGCGCGGTGTGTGGGTCGCACAACCGCAAATCAAGCCTAAGGGAATTTC
>JAURZN010000003.1 GCA_030653355.1 Gallionella sp.
ACGGGGCTGCCGCCCTCGGCCTGCTTAAGAATTGCGATGATCTGGCTATCTGAAAAGCGTGATAACTTCATGTAAAAATTCCTCTATTTCCAAGTGAGAAAATTCTACTTCTAATCGCAACTAATTTCAGGGGGGATTACCAAGCGAGTAGAGCGTTTTTCCAAGTCAGATTACTTGGATGCGGTTAATCGCTTCATATCGAACTATCAAAAGTGGAAGTTTAGGCCCACTCGATTTTACGTGATCACCGCTTCAAATCTGAAAGCAGAAGATATAGCTGAATGGCAGGGCTTGGCGCAGAGGATTGCAAGGCTTGATGTGCAATACGATTTCATTACGCCCTCTATACTCAATAGAAATGTTAGGAGATTCCCATTCCTCGTCTACGAATTTTTTGATATAGCTTGGGTTGAAAAACTGTTTGGGAAGAATGCGCGTTGGCATTTTGAGCAGTATGGCATTTATAACTTTGAGGAATCACCTGCTTGGCTTAAGTACGACAAGCAGGTTAATGAGGAGATAGGGGACTCGTTCATTATCCAGAATGATCATGTTAAGATAAACGGATATCTTCCAACTCTTAGGAGTAATTCTGCGTCCTGCTTGATTGAACTAAGGAATGGGAGGTTTTCCCATGTCCTGCTAACACTCAAACACATACAGTTGGTCGAGACATATTTCGAGGGGCATTACACACCCATCGAATCCAAACAAAGACAATTTTTATTGCCCAGCGACGAGGAATATTTTTGCGATATTGGGAATTGCCGAATCAAGATATCTTCCGCAGAAGCAAACGCTATATGCAATGCATTTGACTATTTCTGGGATATGTACTCGTGTCGTGTTGAGTCAATCGAAAAGGCATGGCAATCAACGCAGTTCGAAATATTGCCGGGGCTTGACCAAGATGTTCCTCTGCTCACCATCAAGCGCTCGCTTTGGACGCTTCTATTAGAGTTTTCACATGCTCACGACGTATATGATACAGAAGGAGGCTGGGCGATATTTGATAGCTGTCCGAATTGGTTAAAAATTTACACAAGAGAAAAAACTGAAAGATTAGATTCGAGATTCCATGCGTTTATAAAACCCAAATCAGCCAAAAATTTGGGCATAAATTTCAAGGAAAATGATGACGAAGTACTGTTGGTCTGGCAGCCGCCCGGCGAATGGGATTTGGGGCTAAATAATGAAATTGGCCCGCGATATTACTGGGATGCGGAAACCACCCATAATTGGTTAACCCAAGAATTAATTCCCTACGCGTTATTTTGGAAGAAGAGAATTACAAGTAGACTACTGCCGGAACTTGCCAAACGGCTATCTAATGAAAGAGATTTTGCTGTTTTTGCCAAGGAGTTGAAACTTGACGATCTCGTGTGGTCGCACAAATCCAAGGTTATTAATGATGTCACGAAAGTAGTGGATGTCGGGACACTTGAAAATATGGCTTCATTTCTTCAGTACTCATACAACGGCAATCACAGTGATTCCGTCTATTTGAAAGCTAATGAATATAGGAATCTCTACAAAGCGTTACATATGGTTCTTAGTTGTACCAATTTCGATAGTAACGAGGGAGGTTCTCACTATGTGTTAAGTAAATTGGATCACTTGGGGGCGAAAAGTTTTGATGAGCTATTAGAAGCAGTTCGTCTTCACTCGCTCAATTCATCTGAGCCCTGTAATAATGCCTTTCACATTGACCTCACCCTTAGGGTCTTAAGTGTTTGCTTGAGAGATTTCAGAAGTTCATTGAATAATGTTGAGGTAAGAGAAGTCGCTGCGCTGCTTGCGCCAACATTGCGGAATGTGTCGCGTATTCAACTTCTTGAGCGGCAGAAAAAAAGGTTGCTCCCCCATTATTAGTGATCAAAGGGGGCAGGTTCGAATTATTTTTGATAATCAGAACACGATTTCCTGTTAATGCGAAATCATGACTTCCCCATCCACATAACATCTAACCCCACCCCATGGACACCCTAATCCCCTCCCTCGGCGCCGCCCGCTTCGATGCTCGCGGCGAGCTGCGTCTGGCTGAACGGCTGACGACAAGGCAAGTTTGCAGTCCATGGTAATGCAACTTGCCGTGTCCGTTCCCCTCACCTCAATCCTCTCCCGGAGGGAGAGGATGCAATCGAATCGCTACGCGAGTTTCACGTAAACGATAGCCTCGAAGACAATGCGTGGGTGTGGCACAACAGTCGGGCCTTTCGGCAGGCATCCGGATTTTGTGACCTTGCATCGCAAACTCAGAGCAGCCTGCGGGAACTGTAAGCGTCCAGCCGTCCCATCTGTTCAGTTGAATCAGTTTATGCAGCGGGTTTGATAGGCAGGAGTTCGTCGATGCGGCGCATAGTCCAGACGGGGAGTTTTTCCAGTGTGTCTTTCAGCCAGGCAGCAGGTTCAATACCGTTGAGTTTCGCGGTGGCGAACAGGCTTTGAATGGCAGCAGCCCGTTTGCCTGCACGTTCACTTCCTGCAAATAACCAGTTCTTCTTACCCAGTGCAATCGGTCGAATTGCGTTTTCCACCGGGTTATTGTCGATGGGTAAATTGCCGGTCTGGGCATAGCGAATCAGACTGGGCCAACGATGCAGGCTGTAGTCGATCGCACGAGCCAGTCCGCTGCCGTCAGCCGTCGCAATGCGCAAGCGGATCAACCAGTCATGCATCTCTGCCAGTATTGGCAGGCTGTTTTTCTGGCGGTGTTCTCCACGGGCCGCATGATCCATTTCGCGAGCCTCTGCTTCAACAGCGTAAAGTTGCGCAATACGCCGCAACGCTTCCGCCGCCTGCGGATGCGCGCCACTAACCTGAAGGTCGAAGAATTTGCGCCGGGTATGCGCCCAGCAGCCAAGTTCGGTGACAGCGAACTTGGCATCAGCGGCAAACATCTTCTTGTAGCCGCCGTAGTCGTCGACCATAAGCGAACCCTGCCAGCCATGCAGGAAGTCTCGTGCATGCTAACCGGAACGGCTGCTCTGGTAGTCGAACACGACAATCGGCGGACCCGTATCCAGATCGTTGCTGCGGTAACTCCACAGATATGCGCGTTTGGTCTTGCCAGCACCCGGATCCAGTTGTTTCACGGGTGTTTCATCGGCATGCAGCACCTGACGTTGTCTGAGCATCTCTGCCAGTCGATCCGCCAGAGGTTGCAGGGCAAAGCCCATGCGACCGATCCATTCGCTCATGGTGCTGCGTGACAGGTTGACCTGCTGCCTGGCGGCGATCTGTTCCAGCCGGTACAGCGGCAGGTGATCCAAATATTTGCTGGTGGCCACCCAGGTCAGCAAACCGGGCGCGGCCAGCGAACCATCGATAACGGCGGGGGCCACTGGTGCGGCGGTGATGGTTTCGCACTGGCGACAGGCATACTGCGGGCGGATATGACGAATCACAAAGAAGCGCGCCGGCTCAATGTCCAGTTGCTCGCTGATGTCTTCGCTGATCTTAACCAAGTCGGACTGGCAGGCTGAGCAGGTGCAGGAATCCGGTTCGTGGCGCACGTCGACTCGCTCCAGATGTTCTGGCAAGGTCTGGCGACCGGCACGACTTCTGGGGAGCGCTGGCGCGGCAGGCAACTCGAGTTCGGATTCCACGGCGGCGAGATCCTGAATCACATCGTCTTCAAACAATGAACGCTGTTCTGCGCTCATTGCTTCGTTCTTGACCCCGTAACGCATGCGGCGCAGATAGGCGACTTCCTGAATCAGCGCCTGAATCTTGATTTCCTGTGTGCGGTTGATTTCGGTGAGGCGGGTAATTTCGGCGTCGCGGGATGGGGTCGGCGAAGCCTCGCCAAATAGCGCTGAAGATATGCTTGAGTTAGCCGATTTATCCAGTGAATTCATGGGCTTGATTATATCAAATCTCGCCCTAAAACTCACTAAGTATCAGGTGGTTATGCGTCAAATCCGCCACTGCGCAGAAGGCTTCGCGCACAGCCGTTGCCAGTCCACACCAGTGATCAGCCAGCGCCATTGTTCCGCACTCATGCGGAACAATGTTTCACCGGGAGCGGGCCAGCGGAATCGCCCCTGGTGCAGACGGCGATGACACAGCCAGACGCCGGTGCCATCCCATATCAATAACTTGAGGCGGGAGTAATTGCGATTGGTGAATCCATAGGCTGTGCCATCGCAGGGAGAACGTCCGTCAATCTGCTGGATCAGCAATGACAGTCGATCCATGCTCCAGCGCATGTCTATGGGTTCCGCGTGCAGGAATACCTGTTCCGGCTGGATCATTTGAGCCACGCACTTAACCATGTGGCACATGTTTGCGCTTGATTGCCTGGCCAGCGAATGTTGATGTGCGTGGTGCGCTTGGTCAGACTGATCTCAATGGTCTCACTGCAAGCAGCTTCAGCCTGAGCCTTTACAGGCAATTCGACTTGAACGGCAACCAATTTTGAAGGTTCTGCTGCGACAGGTGCTGGCAGTTGATTCCGGTAGCGGTCGATCCATTTGCGCAGCAGGTTGGCATTGATACCGTGCGCCAGCGCGATTCTGGAAACAGATACGCCAGGTTGGCATTGTGCGACCAGTCCCTGCCTGAACTCGGTTGTATACGTGCGTCGGCGAGGTGCAGGATTCGTAGTGCTCATGATGGTGTCCACTTAAATTAGGTGGACACCATGCTCTTAGCTTTCGCTTGCTCAATCAAGATGGTACGGCTGGACGCTTACCGGGAACTGATATAATTCGGAGCAACATAATTCGCCATACAGGTGAATCACGATGGGGAGAGAACTATGCAAGTCAGCAACAGCCTGAACCAAAAGATCGCCCAAGCTGTTCAGACCTCAATGCAGATCGAAGGCTACAAACCTGTGCAGTCTGCCGCAATCCAAAAACAGGCACAAGCATTGATGGAACAGCACCGTGTCCAAGTATCAATTCGCAGAAAGTGACATCTGCCTGACCGGCACAGATATTCCCAGGAACCGCTTGGGAATAGAAACGCCGGACTTGTTGCATGAAGTGGAAGCAACGCTTCTGAAACAAGCCTACACCCGTTTCATCACCGAACTCGAACCCTCCGTCCGCTTCGACGAGAATTACTTCAAAGCACTGCACCGCGACACCTACGAATCCCTGTACGAATGGGCGGGTCTGTACCGTACTGCGGATATGAGCAAAGGCGGCTCGCTATTCTGCCGCGCCGCCTACCTCGAACAGGAAGCTCGACGAATCTTCCGCGAACTGGATCAAGAGCAATGCCTGAAACAGGCTGCGGACTGGCCGGTAGAAAAATTTGCCGAACGTCTCGCCCATTACCAGTCCGAACTGATCGCCCTGCATCCGTTCTACGAACTTAATGGACGCATCACCCGATTATTCTTCGATCTCATTGCCGTGTACAACGGCTACGAACCCATCGACTACAGTCAAGCGCTGGCAGAAGGCCCCTCCGGCCTGAACGCCTACATCGAAGCCTCCATCCAGTGCGTGCAGTGCGCCGACAGCAGTAAATTACAGCAGCTCATTCTGCAAGGCTTGCGACGCACATGAACCCAAACCCGCTCTCTGCCAGCGGACCGTGGAATCTCGTCGCCGACGGCTAAACCCACCCCATGGCCACTCTAATCCCTTCCCTTGGTGCTGCACGCTTCGATGCGCGCGGCGAGTTGCGTCTCGCTGAACGCCTGAAAGATTGCCTCGAAGACAACGCCTGGGTGTGGCACAACATTCCGGTCGGGCCTTTCGGCAGGCATCCGGATTTTGTGACGCTGCATCCGCAGCAGGGCATTGTGGTGCTGGAAGTTAAAGACTGGCGGATGGATACGATAGGCAGTGCAAACAGCAAGCAGGTCGAGTTGATAACGGATCGTGGCAATGTGTCCACTGACAACCCTTTCCAGCAAGTGCGCGAGTACATGTTCAGCGTGGTGGATACGCTCAAACGCGACCCGCTGCTGGTTGTTGAGGGCGGGAGCTTTAAGGGCAAGCCGGTATTTTCTTTCGGGTTCGGTGTGGCGTTCACCAACATCACGCGCAAGCAGTTCGAGCAGACCGACTTGCGTGAGGTGTTTCCGCCGGAGCGCTGCATCTTTCGCGATGAGATGACGGAAAGCGTAGCCCCCGATGCCTTCCGCGAGCGGGTGTGGCGCATGGTGTCGCCGCGCATCGGCCCTGCCTTGTCGCTGCCGCAAATCGACCGGGTGCGTGCGCTGCTGTTCCCAGAGATTCGTGTCACCCAGTTCACTCTGCCGTTTGACGATCCGACGGCCTCGCCCGCCGATGACCGCATACTGGAAGTGATGGACATGCAGCAGGAACAGGTGGCGCGCAGCATGGGCGAAGGACACCGCATCGTGCGCGGCGTGGCGGGCTCCGGCAAGACGCTGATTCTGGCGTTCCGCGCCGAGCAGATCGCGCGCGCGGCGAGCCGCCCGGTGCTGCTGCTGAGTTTTGCGAACGGCATCTCGGGGCGACTGGAAAATGTGATGCAGGACAGAGGCGTGGAGGACAAGGTGATTACTTCGACCTTCCATTCCTGGTGCTTCAGGATGCTGCGCGAGTACGATCTGCCCGCGCCTAACCGTAAGGATTACGCTGATACGAACGATTGGTATGCCGCCAGTGTGCAGGCCGTGCTCGATGCCGCCGAGAGCGGACTGATTCCCGGCGGGCAATACGACGCGGTGCTGATCGACGAGGCGCATGACTTCGAGCCGCAATGGCTGGCGCTGGCGGCGAAGATGGTCAACCCGGACACCAAGGCGCTGATGATTGTGTACGACGATGCGCAGGCGATTTACAAAGGGCGGAAACGCCCGGTGTGGAAGCAGCTCGGCATAGAGGCCGCCGGGCGCACTACGGTGCTCAAGGTGAATTACCGCAACACCGCGCAAACCTTGCGCTTCGCACGCAAGTTCGCCGCCGATGTGATTGGCGCACCGGGCGTATGCGCCGGAGACGAGAGCGCGATCCTGATGCCGGAAGACGGCGGCCGCGACGGTGTGGAGCCGATGGTGCGATCATGTGTGAGCTATGACGGCGAAGGTCATGCGATTGCGGAATGGTTGCAGGGCCGCCATGCCGCAGGTTACCAATGGGGGCAGATGGCGGTACTGTATCCCCGGCATTTCATCGGTGAGCGTTTCGAGAAAATACTGGCGAAATCCGGCATACCGATTAACGTGGCAAAAGATCATGGCAACCGCATACAAACGGAGCGGGACGAGGTGCGATTCCTGACCATGCACAATGCCAAGGGGCTGGAGTTCCCCTGTGTTGCCATAGGCGGATTGGGTGAGCTAAAGAAGGCTGAGGACATCGAAGATGACATACGCCTGACCTACGTTGCTATCACACGCGCGACACACGAGGCTTTTATCACTTACTCGAACATGTCGGAACTGGTGGGGCGGTTGGTGGTGTAGGGGGCACTGGGTTGCGGGGACGAATTAATCATAGGGAAGCGCTGATTAAATCGTCATTGCGATAACCAGCGACTTGCCAGCTTGCTGGCTTAGTCGAATGGCTAGTAGCTTCATCAGAAGCGGCCTTTAGCCGCGAACAAAGTGTGGCGGGACGCGGCAATCCAGAATGCCTTTTAGATCAATGATCTGGATTGCCACGCTTCGCTCGCAATGACGGCTTTGATGAATAAATCAGCATCTCCCTAGAAAAAGCTGTTGTCCACGAAAAGCACGAAAAACACGAACAGATTCAAATGCATACCGTTGTTGATGCAGTCACCCGGCGGGCGATACGCTGAATTTAGGTAACTTATTGATTTGTTTCGTGACTTTCGTGCTTTCGTGGATGAAAAAAGGTTTTAGGTTAATACCGGGTGACACCCGGGGTTATCAGAAAGCCCGGACATTGCCGGGTTTTCTGCCCGCGGCTTTAACAGAATCGTGACGCTATCGTGAATATCGCTCTCCAATCAATACAGCTGTTAGAATCGCCAAATGCAGCCTACTGTCCTGATTAATCAACATCGTCAGACCGCCCTTGTCGTTGCCGCGAGCGGCAAGAAATTGCTGGTCGTGGAATTGCTCAAGGGTAAACTGACTGTCACCGCCTTGTCTGCGAAAGACATCGAAAAGCGCGGCTACCATGTTAGCGACTACCCGCCCGTACAAGCGGCGCAAGCCTATTTGGCGCACGCGGCCGGGGTGAGCGAGCGTGCCAGAGGCTATTTGCAGGAAGTGGTAAGGGGCGAGTTTTCAGGCACATTGACCTTCGAGTAAATTCGACGCAAATGCTCGCTGTGCTAAGCCGTGAATTTGCCGTTTACATATAACCAGCGCTCATTTTCATGCACAAACTGGCTGATTTCGTGCAGTCTATGTGCCCGTCCGCCTATTTTGTAACGCGCGACGAATTCCACAGTAGCGCGGTTATTCGATTCAAGCACGTATTTTTTCACTTCGAGTCCCAGCCATTTTTCATTTTCGAATTCAATTGTGGCAGGGCGCGTGTCCGGGTGCCAGGTGGCGAGCAGATAAGCGCCCAGCTTCAATACGTAGGCGCTGTAGCGCGAGCGCATTAGTGCTTCTGCATTCGGGGCGGCTGTGCCGTTGTGATAAGGGCCACAGCAGCTGGCATAGTCCGGCCCGCCGCAGGGGCAGGTGTTTAGTTTTGTTCCCATGACTGGCCGGACGGCAGTTTCCCCTGCCATACCACAGGTTCGATTTCCACCATGCCGTCATCACTGGTGATCATCATGACACCCTCCTGCAAGGTGCATTGCAGTTGCATCGTGCGGTCGGCCAGTTTCGCCAGCGCCTGAGTGACGTCGGTTGCCAGCCTGAGTACGGTGAGGTTGTTCAGGCGCATCAATTTATTGCGATTTTCATTCCACCAGATATCGGCAGCGCGTCCGTAGCTGATTACCACTACCTGTGTCGAGCGGCCACAGGCTTTGCGAATGGCGCGTTCGTCGGGCAGACCTACAACGATCCAGCGTTCAATCGCACCCGTCAGGTCTTTTTGCCACAGGTCGGGTTCGTCATCGCCGCTGATGCCCTGAGCAAAGGTCAGTGCTTCGTCGGCATACAGCGCGAAAGCGAACAAACGTACCATCATGCGTTCCTCGGTTTCGGACGGGTGCTGGGCCAGTGTCAAGGTGTGGTCGGCGTAGTAATAGCGACCCATGTCGGCGATTTGGAGGGCGGCTTTGAAAACGGTTGCTTTGATGGCCATGTGATTCGTTCGGAAATTAGCAGACGCGTATTCTAGCAGGGGCTTGCGGCTTGAATGGTATTGCGCCGCCGTTCCGTCTATAATTCGCCTCCTTTTGCTTTGTCATCACCCCCTAATCAAGATGCAGCTGATTGCCTTTGGCCTTAATCATCAAACTGCTCCGCTCGCCGTGCGCGAGCAGGTCGCGTTCAATGTGGACGGGATGGAGAACGCGCTGCGCGACCTCGTGGAAAACGGTGCGGCGAAAGAAGCCACGATACTGTCCACCTGCAATCGCATGGAGCTGTATTGCAATGCCGCTAAACCCGAACACGCGATAGACTGGCTGGCGCAATACCATCATCTGCCGCGCAAAGATCTTGAACCTTATCTCTATACCTTACCGCGTGACCTAGCTATCAAGCATTCATTCCGCGTTGCCAGCGGTCTGGATTCGATGGTGCTGGGCGAGCCGCAAATTTTAGGTCAGATGAAGCAGGCTGTGCGCCAGGCCGAGCAGGCGGGCACGATGGGCATCCTGCTGCACAAGCTGTTTCAGAGCACCTTCTCGGTTGCGAAACAGGTGCGCACCGAGACTGAAATTGGCGCGAATCTGGTTTCTATGGCAGCAGCAGCGGTGCGCCTGTCCGAGCGTATTTTCCCCAGTATCGCCGAGCAAAATGTGCTGTTCATCGGCGCGGGTGAGATGATCGAACTTAATGCGGTGTATTTTGCGGCACGTAATCCCAAGCGCATTACCGTAGCCAACCGCACGCTGGATCGTGCGCAGACGCTGGCGCGGCAATATAACGGCCATGCCATCACGCTTTCAGATTTGCCGGAACAACTGGCGCAGAACGATATTATTGTCACCTGTACCGCCAGTCAGTTGCCGATACTGGGCAAGGGTATGGTGGAGCGCGCGCTCAAGGCGCGCAAGCATAAACCGCTGTTTATCGTCGATCTGGCGGTGCCGCGTGACGTGGAAGCGGAAGTCGCCGAATTGAACGATGTATTCCTGTACACCGTGGATGACATAGCCGATGTGGTCAAGGACGGTCTCGAAGCGCGTCAGGGGGCAGTCAAGGAAGCGGAAGTCATCATCGATGCCGGGGTGTCAGATTTTATCCACTGGATGGACTCGCGCGAAGTGGTGCCGACCATACGCGCCCTGCGCGATCATGCCGAACAGAATCGCAATCAGGAGCTGGAAAAAGCCATGCGCCTGCTGGCGCGTGGCGAGAGCCCAGAAAAGGTGCTGGAAGCAATGAGCCGCGGGCTGACCAATAAGTTTCTGCATGCGCCTACCAAAGCACTGAATCAGGCGCAGGGGATAGACAGGGAAAACTTCCTCGAAGTGGTTCATCGCCTGTATCACTTGCACACTGAAGAATAATCCGCTCGCCGAATGAAAAAAAATATAGCCACTAAACTCGCCCAGCTGAGCGAGCGTCTGACGGAAGTTAATCAACTGCTGAGCACGGAAGAGGCCACCCGTGATATGGATTCATATCGCAAGCTGAACCGCGAACGCGCCGAACTCGAACCTGTGGTGGAACTGTTCCACGCCTATCAGGCCTGCGAAGGCGATATTGCCGCCGCGCGGGAAATGGCGGAAGACCCTGAAATGTGCGACTTTGCCGAAGATGAGATCAGGGAAGGTGAGAAGCGACTGGAACAACTGGACGGCGAATTGCAGACGCAGTTGCTGCCCAAGGATCCCAATGACGAGCGCAGCGTGTTTCTGGAAGTACGCGCCGGAACCGGCGGCGATGAGGCCGCGCTGTTTGCGGGCGATCTGTTCCGTATGTATTCGCGTTTCGCCGAGCGTCGTCGCTGGCAGGTGGAAGTGATCTCGGAGAGCCCCGGTGAAATGGGCGGCTACAAGGAAATTATCGCCCGTATCGTCGGTTTGGGCGCGTATTCGGTGCTGAAATTTGAATCCGGTGCGCACCGCGTGCAGCGGGTTCCGGCCACCGAGACTCAGGGGCGCGTGCATACTTCGGCCTGTACCGTGGCAGTGATGCCGGAGGTGGACGAGGTCGATGACGTGGTGCTCAATCCCGCCGATCTGCGTATCGACACATTCCGCGCTTCCGGTGCGGGCGGGCAGCATATCAACAAGACCGATTCGGCTGTGCGCATCACTCACCTGCCGACCGGCGTGGTGGTGGAATGCCAGGACGGGCGTTCGCAGCATCAGAACAAGGCGCAGGCGATGCGCGTGTTGTGCGCGCGGATCAAGGATGCGCAGGTGCGCGCACAGAATGCCGAAACGGCCGCCACGCGCAAGAGTCTGGTGGGCAGCGGTGATCGTTCCGAACGCATCCGTACCTACAACTACCCGCAGGGGCGCATCACCGATCATCGCATCAATCTCACGCTGTACAAGATGGACCAGATCATGGATGGCGACATCAGCGAACTCAGCGGCGCGCTTATGGCTGAACATCAGGCGGAGCAACTCGCCGCAATGGCGGAAGATGTCAGTTTCTGATTTTGTGCCGTATGATGCCCTGCATCGCTGAAGCGCTACGGCTGCACAGTAAACAGCTGCAAACCTCGCTGAATCTGGATGCCAGCACTGCGCGCATCGAGGTGCAATGCCTGTTGCAAGCCGTATTGCAGGTGAATCGCGCTTACCTGATCACCTATCCCGAACGCATCCTGAATGAAGCTGAGTATGCACGCTACGCCGCGCTGCTCGGACGGCGGCTACAGGGCGAGCCCATCGCTTATCTGCTCGGTGAGCGTGAATTTTTCGGGCTCAATTTCAAGGTCACGCCCGCTACACTGATACCGCGTCCCGATACCGAGTTGCTGGTCGAGCTGGCTTTGCAGCATATACCGCAAAGCGGCATGCGCCGTGTGCTGGACATGGGGACGGGCAGCGGTGCCATTGCGCTGTCCATCGCGCATCAGCGCCCGGATGTCGCGGTGGTCGCGGTGGATGCTTCCACGGCTGCGCTGGAGGTGGCCGCCGAGAATGCGCTGCGACTCGGCATAAGTAATGTGCATTTTCTGCATAGCGACTGGTTTGCCGCGCTGGCGGGTAAACGTTTCGACCTGATTGTTTCCAATCCCCCCTATATTGAAGCGAATGATGTTCATCTGGCTCAGGGCGATGTGCGCTTCGAGCCGCTCAGCGCGCTGGCATCCGGCACGGACGGGCTGGATGACATCCGCCGCATCACTGCCGGGGCCAGTGATTATCTTTTTCCCGGCGGCTGGCTGATGTTCGAGCACGGCTATGACCAGGCGGAGCGCGTACGTCGCTTGCTGCAACAAAGCGGATTTTCCGATGTGTCCTCGGCATGTGATTTGGCAGGGATTGAACGTGTGACGGTTGCTCATGTTTGATTACCGGACAATCGCTAAGACGCTTGACGCTGGCGCAGGAGTTCTGGGATAATTCCCGATCAATTAATTAAGGTAATAGCCATGACTACAGATATTCAGCAACGTATCCATGAACAGGTCACCAACAACGATGTCGTGCTCTACATCAAAGGCACGGCCAAATTCCCGCAATGTGGTTATTCTGCCAATGTCGTGCGTATTTTGAATGCGCTGGGCGTGCAAAACTTCCTGGCGGTGAATGTGTTTGACGATCCTGAAATGGTTCCCGGCCTCGTGAAATATGCCAGCTGGCCGACGCTCCCGCAGTGCTACATCAAGGGCGAATTTATCGGTGGTTCGGATATCATGACCGAAATGTATCAAAGCGGTGAATTGAAACAATTGCTGGCTGAACAGCTTTCGGCAGGCGAATAAGGCAAGTCATATAGGCCAATCGGCCTATATGAAAAACAGGGAGTATGCAGCTATAGTCTGCGCCGAGTGTTGGGAATCGTCGTTGCTGACAACGCGATTCCACGGGCTCTCCTCCTTTCAGGTGACTTTATGGTCGCCTGTTTTTTTGCCCGAGTAATCAGGGAGTTGCGAGGCGGGTTCGCGCCCGTGAAATCGCAGCCTCAACCTGATTCGGCGCGGTGCCGCCGATGTGGTTGCGGCTGGCGAGCGACCCTTCCAGCGACAAAACCTGATAAATATCATCCTCTACCAGAGTAGAGAAATTCTTCAGTTCGGCAAGGCTGATATCGGAGAGATCGCAGCACTTTTGTTCGGCGTAGCGTACCGCGAGTGCCACAGCCTCATGCGCATCGCGGAACGGCAGACCTTTCTTGACCAGATAATCTGCCAGATCGGTCGCTGTGGCATAGCCTTGCAGCGCGGCGCGGCGCATGGCTTCCGGTTTGACTGTGATGCCGGCAATCATGTCGGCATAGATGCGCAGTGTTTGCGTCAGGGTGTCCACGGTGTCGAACAGCGGCTCCTTGTCTTCCTGGTTGTCTTTGTTGTAGGCCAGCGGTTGACCCTTCATCAGCGTGAGCAGGGCGACCAGATGGCCGTTCACACGGCCGGTCTTGCCGCGTACCAGTTCCGGTACGTCGGGGTTCTTCTTCTGCGGCATGATGGAAGAGCCGGTGCAGAAGCGGTCGGCGATGTCGATGAAGCCGACCATAGGGCTCATCCACAGGATCAGTTCTTCGGAGAAGCGCGACAAATGCGTCATGATGAGTGCGGCGCAGGCGGTGAATTCGATGGCAAAATCGCGATCTGAAACGGCATCCAGCGAATTTTCGCACACGCCTTCGAAACCCAGCAGCTCGGCGACTCTCTCGCGCTTGATCGGATAGCTGGTGCCAGCCAGCGCCGCTGCGCCCAGTGGCAGGCGGTTGACACGTTTGCGACAATCGACGAGGCGCTCCGCGTCACGCTTGAGCATTTCGTAATACGCCATCAGATGATGCGCGAAACTAATCGGTTGCGCGACTTGCAGGTGCGTGAATCCGGGCATGATGGTCCGGGTGTGCTGTTCGGCCAGATCAAGGATGGATGTTTGCAGATTTTTGATTAGACTGGATAAGTCATCAATAGCGCTACGCAAATACAGGCGAATATCGGTGGCTACCTGGTCATTGCGCGAACGCCCGGTATGCAGGCGTTTGCCGGCATCGCCGACCAGCGTGGTGAGGCGTTTTTCGATGTTGAGATGGACGTCTTCCAGATCCAGAGACCAGATGAATTCGCCCTCGAGGATTTCCTGTTCGATTTGCGCGAGGCCGCGCTGGATATCCGTCAGGTCCTGCATGGCGATGATGCTGCACTCTGCCAGCATTTGCGCGTGTGCATGCGAGCCCTGAATATCGAACAGCGCCAGCTTCCGGTCAAAGTCGACTGAAGCGGTGTAACGTTTTACCAATTCCGCAACGGGTTCTGCAAATCGTCCCGACCAGGTGCCTTTATCTTGTATGCTTGCCATCTCTAGTCCAAAATTCGTCGGATGTTTAAATCCGGATGCTAAATAGTGTAAGGCAGCAAAACTTGAGGTTTACCACCATGAATGAGGTGCGCAGTATAAAACAAAATCCCATGCCCGATGCGTTGCCCAACTTTCATAACCTTGGTGTCATCCTGCGCATTCTGCTGTTCAGCAATGTTTTGGCGCTGATGGGTGCCGTGATGCAGGCCGCAGGCTGGCAGGATGTGACCATGCAGATGATGCAGATTGCAGCGTTTTCTACGCCTGTCCTGCTGAGCAGTCTGTTGCTGCTCTGGCTGGGGCAGCCGTGGTTGAATACACTGCCGTACTGGCGCGGGGTGTTGGCGGTGAACGTTATGGTCAGCATAATGACTTTGCTCACCTATTATTTCGGGGGCGATTTTTACCGAATGGCGGTTGCGGA
Source organism: Gallionella sp. (assembly GCA_030653355.1). Classification (GTDB taxonomy): domain Bacteria; phylum Pseudomonadota; class Gammaproteobacteria; order Burkholderiales; family Gallionellaceae; genus Gallionella. The sequence goes on from JAURZN010000003.1 coordinate 14,897, forward strand.
TGACCGCTCTTTTGAGATGTTGCGCGGCGTGTTGCTCAGCGTAACGGCGTGCAGTCTGTTGTTGATGTATTTCCGGATGCGCGCACGGGTATTGTCGGGCGCGCTGGAAGATGCACGTTTGCAAGTGTTGCGTGCGCGTATCCGGCCGCATTTTCTGTTCAATACTATCAATGCCGTGCTTGGCATTGTGCGCACCCAACCCGGAAAAGCCGAAACCGCGCTGGAAGATATGGCTGACCTGTTTCGCATGGCGATGTCGGATGCTCAGGATCTGGTGTTATTGCATCAGGAAATTAAAATGAGCAAACAATATCTTGCGCTGGAGCAATTGCGCATGGGTGAGCGGCTGAGCATAGACTGGCAAATTCAGGAGATGCCGGAGGATGCGTTGATTCCGGCCTTGTTGCTGCAACCGCTGTTGGAAAATGCGGTGTATCACGGCATCGAGCCCTTGATAGCAGGCGGTTGCATACATGTTTTGCTGCGCCGTAACGGCGGCATGTTGCAGATTGTGGTGGAGAATCCATGTTCGTTGCGTCGTGACGGGCGTTCACATGCGGGTAACCGGATCGCCTTGCAGAACATACGCGAACGTCTGGCGTTGCTGTTCGACATAGAGGCCAAGTATCAGGTGGCAAGCGGAGAAGATTACTATCGGGTGGAAATTACCCTGCCCTATATAAAGGATAAAGTGACATGAGCACAATAGAACTGGCCTTGCGTGTATTTATCGTGGATGACGAGCCGCCCGCGCGTAACCGATTGCGCGAGCTGTTGAGCGATTGCAACGAACAGTTGCCTCTGCTTGTGGTGGGTGAGGCCGGCAATGGTCAGGAGGCATTGGACAAGCTGATGGAAATACAGGCTGATGTGGTGTTGCTGGATATTCGTATGCCGCAAATGGACGGCATCGAGCTTGCACAGCATATTCAAAAAATGCCCAGACCTGCCCTGAACCGGGGCGAGAGGGCGGGGATGCTTGAGGACGAAGATGCGGAACTGAGCGCGCCTAAGTGGCCTCCGGTCATTATCTTTACTACGGCTTATGATGATTACGCGATCAAGGCGTTTGAGTTGCACGCTATTGATTATCTGCTCAAGCCGATACGCCTTGGGCGTCTGTTCGATGCGCTGACGCGTGCGCGCGCCGCCGTGCCGGTCCAGACCGAAGTGCTGCGCGAACTCTTGCCTGAGCCGCGCAAGTATCTTTCCATACATGAGCGCGGCAAAATTCATCTGGTGCCTGTCGAGCAGGTGCTGTTTTTACGTGCCGAGTTGAAATACATCACGGTGCGCACGGCTGAGCGCGAATATTTGATCGAAGAATCACTGACTGCGCTGGAAAAGGAATTCGCCACGCGCTTCACGCGTATTCATCGCAACTGTCTGGTGGCGAAGGAGGCGATTGTGGGCTTTGAACGGGGCGATGATGAGGTGGAAAGCGGCTGGCAGGTAAAGCTGAAAGGGCTGGAAGAGCTGCTGGCAATCAGCCGCAGGCAGCAGCACATCGTCAAGGAATTCAGCTAGGGAAACGCTGATTTACTCACCCAAACCGTCATTGCGAGCGCAGCGCGGCAATCCAGTATGTTGATTATAAGCAGAAGTATTGATTGTTACGTCCCGCCACGGCTTTATGGGTCTCGCGGCTAAAGGCGGTTCCTCGCAAAGACGAATTAATCAGCGCATTCATGGCGGTTTCAGGCCGCATGTCTGAATAATATTTTAGTTCCAGAAACCCGCAGTCGGTGAGCCGTCCTTGTGTCGTCGCTCAGGTTCACGGGGTGGATGTTAGACGGTCCAGCAATTTCTGCATGGCGCGATTGATGGTGTCGAAGCGGCGCGCGTCGGCAAGCATGGCCTGTGCTGACTGGATGTAGCGACCTGCAACGAGTTCGTCTTCACCATGAGCGATAATTTGCTGTGCGCTGGCCAGGGTCGTTTCCAGATGAAACTGCAATCCAACGACTCGTTCGTCGTAAACAAACGCTTGATGTGCACAGCCGGCGCTGCGTGCGACATGGATCGCACCGGTCGGTATATCAAACGTATCTCCGTGCCAGTGAAAAACATCGAGTTGCCGGGGAAATGCGCAAAATAATTTGCTCAAGGACGCCGCTTCGGTCGTTTCAACCGGAAACCAGCCAATCTCCTTGTCGTGATTGGCATAAACCCTCGCACCCAGCACGTCGGCGATGAGTTGCGCGCCCAGGCAGATGCCCAGCACGCGGCGACCGGCGGAGATGTTCTTTTTGATGTAGCGTTTTTCGTCCGCGAGCCACGGGTAATCGGCCTCCTGGTAAATGTTCATCGGGCCGCCCATGACGATTAACAGGTCTGCTGTTTCAACCTCTGGCAGGGGTTCGCCCAGATAGAGGCGTGTGGCACTGAGGGTATGACCTTTTTGCCTGGCCCAGTCTTCGATGCTGCCCAGACCTTCAAACGCTACGTGTTGCAAGTAATGTATGTGCATGATGTCCTCTTGTTCGGGGTAGGTGTGCAGTAAACGGCTTGCACGGCTCACGCCTGGCGCAGCGTTTTTTCACGGGAATATTTTACATGATCGCTTGCCGTGCTCGCTGCCTCATCTGTAACAGTTGGCCAGGCGTTGCCAGCCACCACAGCTAGGGCGGCCATTTTTTAGGCAACTATTACAGAGTAATTTGCTCAAGCTTGACAGAGTAAATGATGCGCAGATAAGATTGCAAGCAATTACTTACTTGTGATGTTTTTGATAAAACTTATGTCGAAACTCGGATTGAAAATTATTTTGCTGGCGGCACTTTTGATTGCCATCCTTGCGTGGGCAATTTTTACTCAGGGACCGCTCGCTCCACTCAAGGTTACCAGTGAGAGAATTCAGGCAGGGAATCTTGAGACTGAGGTATTTGGCGTGGGCTTGGTTGAGGCCAGACGTAGCTACAATATTTCTTCCGTCATGACAGGCAGAATCAAGAATATGTTGGTTGATCAGGGCGATCTGGTGAAGGCGGGTCAGGTGCTGGTTGAGCTTGATCCCATTGATCTTGATGAGAAATTGGCCAGCAGTCGTTTGATGGCTGAACGCTCAAGCTATGCAATCAAGATGGCCGAAGCGCAGTTGGTTCAGGCGCAGAGTCAGGGGAAAACGCTTGCTGCCGTGTATCAAAGATATAGCGAATTGCATGCAAAAGGCTTTGTCAGCCAGGAAATGCTGGATGCCAAATTAAACGAGAAAACGTCTGCGCTGGCCGCGCTGGAGGTGGCTACGGCTACAATGGCAGCGGCGCGACGTGACTATGCCAAGGCGCAGCTTGACGCAACCGGTATGGGAAATCTCCGTGATCAAACCCGGCTGACAAGCCCAGTAGATGGGATCGTTACGGTGAAATGGCTTGAGCAGGGCGTGACGGTTGTTCCGGGGCAAATAGTGCTTCAGGTGATCGCACCCGGGGATTTGTGGGTCAAAACCCGTATTGAACAGCAGCAATCGGGTTTGATACGCACGGGTCAAAAGGCGGACATCGTGCTGCGTTCGCATCCGCAAACCAGCTTGCACGGAACAGTTGAGCGTATTAATTTGATCAGCGATACCGTCACCGAAGAACGCATCGTGAATGTTTCGGCTGCCGGGATAAATGCCAGTCTGGGCGAATACGCCGAAGTCACCATTAAATTGCCTGCCCTGGAAAATGCACAATTCCTGTCCACGGCAGCGGTCAAACGGATCAATCAGCAGGACGGCATCTGGGTGTTGCAGGACGGCCGTGCCAAATTCAAGCCTGTTCAGATTGGCATCTCGACGCTGGATGGCCGCACACAAATACTGGGCGGAGTCAGTGAGAGCGATGAAGTGGTTGTTTACAGCCAGCAGGCGATAAAGGCGGATGCGAAGTTGAAGGTGGTTTCGGAAGTCGCGAGGAACTGATAGTGATCAATCTCGCAAGCCGCGACATTCTGCACGGATGGGGCAAGTTCGTGTTTACCGGCGTCGGGCTGGGTTTGCTGATTGGCGTCACGCTGACCATGGCTGGCGTATATCGGGGTATGGTGGACGATGCCCGTGCCATGATAGATAACGCGGGTGCCGACCTTTGGGTAGTCCAGCAAGACACGCTGGGTCCTTATGCTGAGCCTTCCAGTATTCACGATGATGTAGCGCGCGATCTGCTCGGTCAGCAGGGAGTCATGGAGGCGGGAAATGTTGCCTACCTGACCATGCAAATCCAGCGAGGCGGCAAGGATGTGCGCGTCATGCTGGTAGGTATCGAGCAAGGCAAGCCGGGTGAACCCGCTTATTTGCTGGCGGGGCGGCCGATTACCCATGCTCATTATGAGGCGCTCGCGGATATCAAGACCGGACTGGCGCTGGGTGAGCGTATCCAGATTCGTCGCCACCAGTACACGGTAGTCGGACTGACGCGCCGCATGGTCTCATCGAGTGGCGATCCCATGGTGTTCGTCCCGCTCAAGGATGCTCAAGAGGTGCAATTCCTGAAAGACAATGATGCCTTGCTGAGCGATAGGGCGCGGACAACTGCCAACCCCGCTTTTAATCGCCCCAACGTGCCGGGATTGCTGGATGCGGTACTGGCCAATCAGGTTGCGAGCCATATGGTCAATGCGGTACTGGTGCGTGTCAAAACCGGATATGACGAGCAGCGGGTGGCCGATGAGATAAAACGCTGGAAACATTTGCAGGCTTATACCAAGGTTCAGATGGAGGAAATCCTGGTCGCCAAACTGATCGCAACTTCCTCCAAGCAGATTTTCATGTTCCTGGTGATCTTATCCATCGTCAGCGCAGCGATTGTGGCATTTATTATTTTCACCATGACTATGAATAAAATACGGGAAATTGCGGTGCTCAAACTGGTGGGGGCGGGAAATGGCACCATAAGCGGCATGATTTTGCAGCAGGCGCTGGGTCTGGGCTTGATCGGCTTCGTCGTCGGCAAGGTGGCGGCAACTATTTGGGCGCCGCTGTTCCCGAAATATGTATTGCTGCTCCCGGCGGATGCGATTCTGGGCTTTGTTCTAGTCATGTTGATGTGTTCGCTGGCCAGCATCTTCGCTATCCGCGCAGCTCTGCGGATTGATCCTGCCACGGCGATTGGAGGATAACGCGATGGGAGAGCCGGCAATTCATATCGAAAACCTGATGAAACGTTATGGTGAGGGTGATACTGCTGTTGATGCGTTGAAAGGTGTGGACATGACCATCTGGCCGGGTGAGGTGGTCGGTTTGGTTGGGCCTAGCGGGTCGGGTAAAAGCACTTTGCTGAAATGTTTGGGTGCGGTAATCGAACCGACGGCGGGCAAAATGCAACTGGGCGGACAGACGATTTTTGACGGCGGATGGAAAATAGACGACCTGCGCACCTTGAGGCGCGACCATATCGGCTTTGTTTTCCAGGCGCCCTATCTGATTCCGTTTCTGAATGTGACTGATAACATCGCGCTGCTGCCCATGCTGGCAGGTGTGCCGAATGTGCAGGCGCGAATCCGCGCCAAGGAGTTGCTGGAGGCGCTGGATGTCGGCCACCGCGCGCAGGCGCTAGTGTCCGAACTTTCCGGTGGTGAGCAGCAGCGCGTGTCGATTGCGCGGGCACTGGCCAATCATCCTCCCGTCATTCTTGCCGATGAGCCTACGGCACCTTTGGATAGCGAACGCGCATTGACGGTGGTGCGGATTCTGAACCAGATGGCGCAGCAATATCAAACGGCCATTATCGTCGTCACGCATGATGAAAAAATCATCCCTACCTTCAAGCGTATCTACCATATTCGCGACGGGCGGACTTATGAAGAAGCGGGTGAGGGACGAGATGCCTAGCAGCAGTATTTATTGGGAATTATTATGAATCAGGAAGTTATCAAGCGCCGTTTATCTACAGAAGAGCGACAAAGCGAAATTGTCCGTGTTGCCGTGCATCTGGCCGCCGAAAAAGGGATAGACAGCGTCACGACGCAGGATATGGCCGATGCGATGAAAGTCACGCAGGGTGCCGATTTCAACCAATTTCCGACCAAGGATGATATCAGGTTTGCCGTCATAAGCTGGATACGCGGGCGACTCATGACGGTGCTGGAAAAAGCGGCCTCGGAGGCGAGCGATCCAATCAACGCAATTGAACGGATGTTCTATGCGCATATCACCTTCATCAGCAAACACCCTGCCATTCCCCGTCTGCTGTTCACGGAGATGTTGCACAAGAAAATCAGCAAACTTCGTGACCTGATACAGGAAATTATCTCGGGTTATGAGGGCAAGGTCGCAGGATTGCTCGACGCGGCGAAAGAACAGTCTCTGGTTGCGCGCGATCTGGATAGTCAGAGTGCAGCTGTGCTCTATATCGGCATGATTCAGGGGCTCTTCATGCAGGTGTCAATTTTTGGCGGCAAACGTTCATTGCTGGACGAGGCCAAAAAAACCTTCCCGATTTATTTGTATGGCATCAAAAAACGCTAAGATGCAGTTTAAATTCTAACTTTAAAACCCTAAAGGAATAGCAATGAAAAAATCTCTCGTGTTGTCTGCCGTCATCAGCGGCCTGCTTTTTACAACGATGAACGCCACAGCGGCAGAGCCACTGGAACTGCAAAAAGTCATGAAAGAATTGGGAAAAAATATGCAAATAGTGACGGACGGGATTTCTCGTGAAGACTGGCTATTGGTAGAGCATACCTCGCACCTGATAGGCGGACATCCGCAACCGCCCGTGGCTGAAAAATTGCGTATCATGACTTTCATGGGGGCAAACATGGCAAAATTTAAGGAATTTGACGGGCAAACGCATGAATTTGCGCATGAAATGGCGCTGTCCGCTCAGGCAAAGGACGGCCAGAAAGTTATTTCCGCCTTCCAGAAGCTGCAAACGTCCTGTCTGGCATGCCATCAGGCGTTCCGCCCCGCGTTCGTGGAACATTTTTATGGAAAGTCGGACAAGTAAACGAGCCATCCATAAAATTCAAATTCAAGGGTATGAATCATGAAAAATTGTAAACTGAGCTGGACTCTGGTTGTGGTGCTGGCTATCGTCGTCGCTATTTTCGGCTATAAATTCACCGTAGGTGAGGTGCAGCCATCGGATGATGGTCGACAGGCAGTCATGCTCAGCAAGGATGAACGCAACGCCTTATTGCTTGAGATGCGCACCTGGCTACTGAACTCGCAAAAAATATTGGCAGCATCTGCCGAAAAGGACTTTGCGGGTGTGGTCAGCGCGGCCAAAGAATCAGGCATGGCTGCGGAGGCGGATACGCCGGGTTCGTTATTCAGGAAGATTCCGATTGAAATGAAGACGCTAGGATTTGATACCCGGGGAAAATTTGATGATATCGCGGCTGATGCGGAACAGCATAAAGACAGCGACCGCATAGTCAGCAAATTAAGCGTAGCAATGAACAATTGCATCGCTTGTCATGCAATGTACCGGTTTGTTGAGACGGAGCAATAGGTGACACACATGCTCAGCATCCCGCCGTTTAAAAAGAAAATGATGCCGCTGTTGCTGGCGTTGGGCGTGTCCGGTGCGGCTAGTGGAGCCGACCTGCTGGACACCTTTCGCAGCGCGCAGCGCAATGACCCGGTATTTGCTGCTGCGCGCGCAGTGCAGCAGGCCGGGCAGGAAAAGCTGCCGCAGGGCCGCGCCCTGCTGATGCCGAGTGTGAATCTCACCGCCAACAGCACCTACAACGATCAGACCACGCAATACAAGGGCGTGACTCCCTTCCCGGGCGGCAACAACCGCTACAACAGTCACGGCTACGGTGTCACCCTGGTGCAGCCGCTGTATCGCCAGCAGAACTGGATCGCCTATAGCGCAGCGGAGCTTCAGGTCGCGCAAAGCGAGGCGCAATTTAACATCGCCGGACAGGATCTGGCGTTGCGGGTCGCCCAGGCCTATTTCGATGTGCTGATCGCACAAGACAGCGTGCAACTGAGTGAGGCGCAACAGACTGCCATTGCCGAACAACTGGCTCAGGCTAAGCGCAACTTCGAACTCGGCAGCGCCACCATCACCGACACACATGAAGCCCAGGCGCGCCACGACCTGACGCACGCGCAACAAATTGCCGCACAGAACAACCTGGAAATCAAACAGCGCACCTTGCAGCAGCTGACCAATGAACTGCCTAAAGACATCAGGCCGCTGGGCAAACAATTTAAACTGCAAGCCCCGCAACCGGCTGACATGGAGTCGTGGGTCAATGACGCGCAACAGAACAGCCCGCAACTGGCCATCGCGCAAGCCGCGGCTGAACTGGCGGATAAAGAAGTCACGCGCAATCGCGGCGGCCACTATCCCACCGTGGATATGGTCGCCAACTACGCCAAAAGCTACGCCAACGGCGGCAGCTTCGGCGTGGGTAGCGACAGCAGCAACAAAAGCATAGGCGTGCAACTCAACCTGCCGCTGTTTCAGGGTGGCGCCGTCAACTCCAAATGGCGCGAGGCGGAAGCCAATCGCGAGCGCGCCCGTCAGGAACTGGAGAACACCCGCCGCAGCGTCACGCTGCAAACCCGTTCGGCCTACCTCGGCGTGGTGAGCGGCATCGCCCAGGTGCAGGCGCTGCAACAGGCACTGACCTCCAGCGAGAGCGTGCTGGAAGCCAGCAAACTGGGGCAGGAAGTCGGCGTGCGCACCAACCTCGACGTACTGAACGCCCAACAACAACTCTACGCAACCCGCCGCGACCTGTATCAAGCCCGATACAACTACCTGCTCAGCCAGTTGCGCCTGAAGGCGGCCGTCGGCGCGCTGGGTGAAGCGGAACTGGTTAACGTCAATCAGGCGCTGCATTAAGCTGCAATCGGTTGTTCAGTTGTCGCATGGCAGGTGCGAATTCATACAAAATTACCTGCCTGTCGCGCCATTCATAGTCAGTGGAATCAATGCAGTATGACCAGGCTGACGTTTTGACGAGGCCAAGGCAGGCAAGTTTTGATGTAAATCAACCTGACGCGAGCAGGTCGGAGTTGTTGGTATTTCATCGATTTAATTCAGAATATATCTCCATAAACCCACTATGTCATCAAGGGTAAAGCCCGAGTAAACTGGGTGGGAATGGGTGCCAATTTGTGGTGTTTTCGCTTTACTTACACCTGATGGGTGTGACATTATTGCGCAGCTTTTTTAAGCTGTAAGAAGAGATGGGCTATTTGTCTGGAAATATTAAGCAAATATCGCGTTATTTTTTAACTTTGCTCTTGGGAGGAGATACTGTGGAAGCTACTCAAGCGACACCAGTAAAATATGACATGGACGTTGTCAGATGGTTCACCATCATGGCAGTTGTTTATGCGGTTGTAGGTACGCTAGTCGGTGTGTATGTTGCAGCGGAATTGGCGTGGCCGTTTCTAAACTTTGATATTGCCGAGCTTTCATTCGGTAGATTGCGTCCATTGCATACCAATGCAGTGATTTTTGCGTTTGGTGGCTGTGTGTTGATGGCGACCGGCTTCTACATGGTGCAGCGTACTGGCCAGACCAAGTTGTGGAGCAATGCCATGGCATGGTTCACCTTCTGGGGCTGGAATCTGATCATCGTGCTGGCCGTGATTACTCTGCCGCTGGGTTTGACATCCGGTAAAGAGTACGCTGAGCTGGTTTGGCCGATCGACATTATGATCGCGGTTGTATGGTTGTCGTTTGGTCTGAATCACATTCTGACCACGGCGATCCGCAAGACATCGCACATCTATGTGTCGAACTGGTTCACCATGGGCATGATCGTGATGATCACTTACTTGCACGTAGTGAACAGCATGGCTATCCCAGTCAGTATGACTGAAGCCTTTTCCATCTACTCAGGCGTGCAAGATGCCATGATTCAATGGTGGTGGGGTCATAATGCGGTGGGTTTCTACCTGACGGGTGGTTTCCTGGGCATCATGTACTACTTCATTCCTAAGCAATCCGGTCGTCCGGTGTTCTCGTATCGTCTGTCTGTGTTGCACTTCTGGACACTGTCTTTCGGTTATGTTTGGCTGGGTGCTCACCATCTGCAATACACTGCGTTGCCTGACTGGACCGGTTCGCTGGGTGCAGCTATTTCTCTCGCGATGATCATCCCTTCATGGGGCGGTGCGATGAACGGTATGATGACTTTGTCCGGTGCATGGGACAAGCTGCGTACCGACTACATCCTGCGTTTCCTGGTGACTGCGATGGCGTTCTACGCGATGTCCACTTTCGACGGTCCTGTTATGTCGATCAAGAGTGTGAATGCCTTGTCTCACTATACTGACTGGACCGTTGGTCACGTACATGCTGGCGCATTGGGCTGGATGGCGATGATCTCTTTCGGTGCGATCTACCACATGGTGAAGAAGCTGTGGAATACCGAAATGTATTCCGAGCGCCTGGTGAATGTTCACTTCTGGGTGTCCTTGATCGGCGCGGTGACTTACATCGTAGCGATGTGGGTGTCCGGCATCATGCAAGGTCTGATGTGGCGTGATTACGACGAGTTCGGTAGCTTGACTTATACCTTTATTGAATCTGTGTCTGCTATGCATCCGTACTACGTGATGCGCACTGTCGGCGGCGCGATCTTCAATCTGTGTACCTGGATCATGCTGTACAACGTCGTGATGACTGTTCGTCAAGCAAGCGCTGTCCGCAGCGTGAACGCTGTTGCAGCTAAAGCATAAGGGGGAGAAAAACATGTCTGATCACGATAAAATTTATTCAACCAAGCTTCAGGACAAGATCGAGCGCAATACGTTGCTGATGTTCGTTCTGACTGCAATTGCAGTATCGGTCGGCGGCATCGTGGAAATCGTCCCGTTGTTCTACCTGCCAAATACCGCTATGTCGGGTGGTGATGGTACGTTCAATGGTACGTCACACAAAGACCTGCAGGGCAATGCTATCCATATGGATAAAATCGTCTGGAATCCGGCTACATCCGCGCATAAAACGCTGGATGAGTGGGTTCCTGGCGATGGCGTACGTCCTTACAAGGCGCTTGAGTTGGCAGGTCGCAGTGTTTACATCCGTGAGGGCTGTTTCCTGTGTCACTCGCAGATGATACGTCCCTTCCGTGACGAGAAAGACCGTTATGGTCACTACTCGATTGCTGAAGAATCGATGTACGACCACACTTATCAATGGGGTTCCAAGCGTACCGGGCCGGATTTGGCTCGTGTCGGTGGCAAGTACTCTGATGAGTGGCATCGTAAACATCTGAAGTATCCGCGCGATGTGGTGCCTGAGTCGGTTATGCCTAACTATTTCTTCCTGGATAATGCTGCAGTTAATGTGGACAAAACCATTCATACAATGAATGTTATGACCAAGATGCCGTTTAACCCTGTGCCAAGAACCATCTACACGGATGCATACTTGGGCGGTGCCAAAGCGGAGCTGGAAAACAAGACAGAAATGGATGCCGTCATCGCTTTCCTGCAATCCTTGGGAAATCACGTGAAGTTTGAGGAAGGTGTGAACTACCGTGACTAAACTAATGGACTACCTGCATACAGACTTTCAGGCCCAGCGCGGCGGCTGCCTCACCCTGGCCGCGCGAGACCGACTGGATGCCCGCGCGCACCACCTCG
>JAURZN010000004.1 GCA_030653355.1 Gallionella sp.
TCGATTTCATGATCATGATGCCGCTGGGACCTATCCTGATGAAGGAATTTTCCATCACCACCCATGAATTCGGCTTTCTGGTCGCTTCTTACAGCTTCAGTGCGGCCTTCGCGGGACTGCTCGCCGCGACCTTCGTGGACAGGTTCGAACGTAAACGCCTGTTGCTGATTGTGTTCACGTTGTTCGGGCTGGCGACACTGGCATGCGGCTAATCGCCCAGTTACGCGACGCTATTGATCGCGCGCGGCCTGGCGGGCGCGTTCGGCGGCATCATGGGGGCGATGGTGCAAACCCTGGTCGGCGATCTGATTCCGTTCGAGCGGCGCGCCACCGCGAGCGGGGTTATTTCCGCTTCATTTTCGCTTGCCACCGTGGCCGGTGTGCCGCTGTCGTTATGGCTGACGGACTACTTCCAGTGGCGTGCGCCCTTCATCCTGATCGCCGGCACCACCGTAATGTTCATCATCGTCGCGATGCGCCACCTGCCGGAAGTGCGACAGCACATCAGTCAGGACAAACGCGCGCATCCATTCTCGGCGATGTTCGCGGTGTTGGCGGACGCCAACCATCTGCGCGCCCTGTTGTTTACCATGCTGATTTTGTTTTCCGGTTTCACCGTGATTCCCTACATCACCGTGTATGCGGTCGCGAATGTCGGCATTTTACAACAGGATATTTTCTATATTTACCTGATCGGCGGCGCGGCAACACTGATTACTTCACATCGGATCGGGCGCTGGGCGGATGCGCGCGGCAAGGTACAAATTTATCGCATCATGGCGGTTTCCGCGACCCTGCCCTTACTCGCAGTCACCCATATCGGCACTGCGCCACTCTGGCTATGGCTGGTTTGCACCACGGCATTCTTCATACTGGTCTCGGGCCGCATGATTCCGGCGATGGCCATCATCACCTCGGCGGCTGAACCAAAACTGCGCGGCACCTTCATGTCGCTCAATGCCGCCATGCAGCAACTGGCCAGCGGCCTGGCAGCCACGCTGGCGGGATTCATCACCACGCAAAATGCAGCAGGGCAGATTATCGGTTATGACAAGGTTGGCTATGTGGCAATTTTTGCAAATATTCTGGCCATCGCGTTCGTCTCACGTATCGTGATGCACGATCAACAGGTAAAATGACGGATGTGACGATTCAGGCAATCCGTATTTTAACGGGAGTGACAAGGCGGGATGGAGCGGGTGAAGGGGATCGAACCCTCGTATGCAGCTTGGGAAGCTGCCGTTCTACCATTGAACTACACCCGCCTGATGGGCTCGCATTCTAGCTCAGGCAAGGAGTAAATTGAAAGTGATTACTGTTCACATCAACGGCGCAGCGCGCCAACTGGGCGATTCATGCAGCGTCACCGCGCTGATAGCAGAGCTGGGCTATACCGGCAAACGCATTGCGCTGGAAAAAAATGGCGACATCGTGCCGCGCAGTCGTTATGCCGAAACAACCCTGACCGATGGCGACAGACTGGAGATCGTGGTAGCGGTGGGCGGAGGGTAAAGGCAGGGCTCAGGACTCAGGACTCAGGACTCAGGATTCAGGACTAAAAAATATTATACAAATCATTAGGATATCAAATGACCGACTCGCTCATCATCGCAGGAAAAAGTTATTCGTCCCGGCTGCTGGTCGGCACCGGGAAATACAAGGATTTCACCGAAACCCGCGCGGCGCTGGACGCCAGCGGTACCGAAATCGTCACGGTGGCGATCCGTCGCACCAACCTCGGCCAGAATCCGAACGAGCCATCGCTACTGGATGCGGTACCCCCTTCTAAATTCACCTATCTGCCCAATACCGCCGGCTGTTATAGCGCCGAAGATGCAGTGCGCACCCTGCGCCTGGCGCGCGAACTGCTGGACGGCCACAGCCTGGTCAAACTGGAAGTGCTGGGCGACCCGCAGTCCCTTTACCCCAACGTGATCGAGACCATAGCCGCCGCCAGGACACTGGTAGCCGAAGGCTTTCAGGTGATGGTCTACACCTCGGATGATCCCATTGTCGCCAGACAACTGGAAGATATCGGCTGCGTGGCCATCATGCCGCTGGCCTCCCTGATTGGTTCGGGCATGGGTATTCTCAACCCGTGGAATCTGCAACTCATCATGGATCGCGTCAGCGTGCCGGTGATCGTGGATGCGGGCGTGGGCACCGCCTCGGATGCGGCCATCGCGATGGAGTTGGGCTGTGCAGGCGTGCTGATGAACACCGCCATTGCCGGTGCGCAGAATCCGGTGCTGATGGCTTCCGCGATGAAAAAGGCCACCGAAGCCGGGCGCGAAGCGTATCTGGCAGGCCGCATGCCGAAGAAACTGTACAGCGCGAGCCCCAGTTCCCCGACAGCAGGCATCATCGCATCCGTGCGCAGCTGATTCTGCCCTTCCCTCTTCTCCCTTTCCCCTTCTCCTGGGGCAAGGGAAATTGAAATACTACGAATATGACTGACACTGACGATATTAAAAAACGCCACATCCGCAGCTACGTCCTCAGGCAGGGCCGCGTCACCGTCGCCCAGCAGCGTGCCGTTGACACGCTGCAACCTGTTTTCGGCATTCCCTATCAGCTTGCGCCCTTAAATCTCGAACAGGCATTTGGCCGCAGCGCGCCGAAAATACTGGAGATCGGCTTCGGCATGGGCGACAGCACCGCAACGATTGCTCAGGCGAATCCGCAAAACGATTATCTGTGTCTTGAAGTACATACCCCGGGCGTCGGCAATCTATTCAAGGTAATGGACGAACAGAAACTGAGCAATATCCGCATCATCCAGCACGACGCGGTGGAAGTGCTGCGCGACATGATAGGCGATGCTACGCTGGACGGCGTACACATCTTTTTTCCCGACCCATGGCACAAGGCGCGCCACAACAAACGCCGCCTGATCCAGACACCGTTTATCGAAAAGCTGATGGCAAAATTAAAGCCGGGCGGCTATATCCACGTCGCCACCGACTGGCAGGATTATGCCGAGCAGGTGTTACAGGTATTGAGCGCCGAACCGCTGCTGGAAAACACCGCCGCCGACTACGCCCCCCGCCCCGACTACCGGCCTCTGACCAAGTTCGAGAAGCGCGGCCTCAATCTGGGACACGGGGTGTGGGATCTGGTATTCAAACGGAAGTAACAAGGCTGGCGGTACGAACCCCAGCTTAATTTATTATGAAGGGAATACCGCGTGCCTTACCCCAGCCTGCCCCCGCTTTCGGGTTCGTCATTCGAGTGAGCGACGTTCAGCAAACGAGACACAACAGACCTTTGAGGTGACGCATCTGAATGACTGCTTTGTGGCACGATGATTGAAAAGCGCTACAGCAACTGTGTGCCACTGGACTAAACCGCTCCGCGGTATGGGCGCTCCGTAGCTGCATCTGTGGTAGGTTTTAAGCGTGTAAGTAGTTGACATCAAAGTTCTATTGCTTAAGTTGGGAATTGAGGCAATCCGCCTCGTTTTTCGACAAGGAGCA
>JAURZN010000016.1 GCA_030653355.1 Gallionella sp.
GCAACAATGCAGTGTAGGATTTATCCGCATCCAGCAAGGCATTGGAGAATTTGGTCGCTTCGCCGAAACAGACCGGCAGCAGGCCGGTCGCCAAAGGGTCGAGCGTGCCGGTATGCCCCGCTTTTTCAGCCTGAAACAGACGGCGAATTTTTTGCAGCGCATCGTTGGAGCTCAACTCCAGCGGCTTATCGAACAGTAATACGCCATCGATGGAGCGCCATTTACTTCGGTATTGCGGTTTATTTTTCGTCAAGATGAAAATCGCTGGCTACCGCCTGCTCAATCAATTGCGACAAGTGACTGCCACGCTCGACCGAGGAATCGAAGACAAAATGCAATTGCGGCATGATGCGCAGCTTGATGCTGCGCGCCAATCGGCTGCGCAAAAAACCCGCAGCGCGATCCAGACCCTCTTGAGCCTCGGCTTGTTTTCCGTCGAGGCGCGTGAAGAAAATCTTCGCATGAGAGTAATCACCCGCCACCTCAACGCCGGTAATAGTTACCAGCTTCACGCGCGGGTCGTTGATTTCGAGACGCACCAGTTGTGCGATTTCTCGCTGCATCTGCTGCGCGACACGATCTGTTCTCGCAAAATTAGCCATTACAGGGTACGTGCAACCTCAACGATTTCATAGGCTTCCAGCTTGTCGCCAACCTGAAGGTCATTGAAATTCTTTACCGACAAACCACATTCGAAATTAGCTCTCACTTCCTTCGTATCATCTTTGAAGCGTTTCAACGAATCCAATTCACCTTCATGAATAAGCTCATTGCCTCGCATCACGCGAACCTTGCAGCCGCGTTTGACCACGCCTTCCAGCACCATACAACCGGCAATAGTACCCACTCTGGAAACCACGAACACCTGACGCACTTCGACCAGGCCTAGGCTGCTTTCTCGCTTCTCTGGCGCCAACATGCCGGACAACGCTGTCTTGATGTCGTCCATCATCGCATAGATGATTCCATAGTTGCGTATCTCTACGCCACACGATTCTGCAAGCTTGCGTGCAGGTGCATCCGTACGCGTATTAAAGCCAATCAAGACGGCCTTGGATGCCAATGCCAGATTGATATCAGACTCGTTGATCGAACCCACACCGCTGTGTATCAGGTTAACCTTTACTTCGGCTGTGGAGAGTTTTTGCAGTGTTTGTGCAATCGCCTCGGCAGAACCCTGCACATCTGATTTCACAATCAGCGAAAGTGTACGCACTTCGCCTTCGGCCATTTGGTCAAACATGTTTTCCAGCTTGGCCGCCTGTTGTTGAGCCAGTTTCACACCGCGATACTTGCCCTGACGGAATAATGCAATTTCACGTGCACGTTTTTCGTCGGACAACACCATCAGCGATTCACCTGCATCAGGCACTTCTGACAGCCCCTGAATTTCGACAGGGATAGACGGGCCGGCCTCTTGCACACTCTTGCCGCTTTCATCCAGCATGGCGCGCACACGACCAAACACCGAGCCGACCAGCACGGCATCGCCGCGCTTCAACGTACCGGACTGAATCAGCACGGTCGCCACCGGACCCTTACCCTTGTCCAGACGCGCCTCAATAACCAATCCCTTGGCATTGCAGACACGCGGTGCTTTCAACTCCATCAACTCGGCTTGCAACAAAATCGATTCGAGCAATTGATCGATGCCCTGTCCCGACTTGGAGGAAACCTCGACATACATCGCATCGCCACCCCAATCCTCCGGAACCACACCCTCGGCAACCAGCTCCTGCTTGACACGCTCGATATTGGCATCGGCCTTGTCAACCTTGGTGATCGCCACCACCAGCGGCACATTACCCGCCTTGGCGTGTGCGATAGCCTCTTTCGTCTGCGGCATCACGCCATCGTCAGCCGCCACCACCAGAATCACAATATCAGTGGCCTTGGCACCGCGTGCACGCATGGCGGTAAACGCCTCGTGACCCGGCGTATCCAGGAAGGTAATCATGCCGCGCGGAGTATCCACGTGATAGGCGCCTATGTGCTGCGTAATACCACCCGCCTCGCCCGAAACGACACGCGTGCGACGGATGTAATCCAGCAGTGATGTTTTGCCGTGATCCACGTGACCCATTACAGTCACAACCGGGGCGCGCGACTCAGGAACCACATCATGATGTTCTTCATCATCCATCAAATACGCATCAGGATCGTCCAGTTTGGCAGCCTTGGCAACGTGACCCAATTCTTCCACCAC
This sequence comes from Gallionella sp., assembly GCA_030653355.1. Taxonomy (GTDB): domain Bacteria; phylum Pseudomonadota; class Gammaproteobacteria; order Burkholderiales; family Gallionellaceae; genus Gallionella. The sequence goes on from JAURZN010000016.1 coordinate 2,207, forward strand.
AATCATCGCCGTTTCCTGATCCAGCACCTGATTGATGGTAACCATCATACCCATCTTCATCAGCACCTTAATGATCTCGACGGCTTTAACAGCCAGCTTCTGCGCCAGCTCGGCGACCACAATCGTCTCGGGAACAGCCACTTCACGCACAACGGCCTCGGTCGGCAAGGTAAATGCATGAGCCGCCTCTTCAGCCACGTGCTTGCCATGCCTGCCATGCTTGGGCGCGCGAACGGGCATCGCCCAGGATTTATTTTTGGTCGCTGTCTTATCTGCGGCGCGAGCCGGGGCTTTAGTTGTTGCACGCTTGTTAGTCGTTTTATCGTCGCGACCAACAGGTGCGGCCTTCACTTCGACTTTAGGTTTCCTGTCCGGCCTTATCACCTTGTCACCGGGGCGCATAGTCGGTTTATGCAAGGTGCCTTGCGCCTTATCCTGCTCGACTGGAGCCGTCGGCAATGAACGTTCCGCAACAGGTTCGGCAGAAACTTGAGCGGAGTCTGACACCAGACCCGGCGCAAGTTCAGTAGCTGACGCAACCACGGCAGCAGCTTCGGCGCTGGCTTCAACCTTAACCTTTACCGGCTCAACAGCGGGTGTTTCGGACTGAATCTGCTTTTCTGCCCTGAATTTATTGCGTTCTTGCTTGGCTAGCAACTCAGCTTCCTGACGTGCCGCCAACTCTGCCTGCAATCTCGCTTCCTGCTCACGTATGCCCAACTCTTCACGCCCCAACACCTTAAGCTGCTCAGCACTGGTTAACACGGCGACAGGCTGAACAGCAGCAGTTGCTGGTGCAGGTGCCACAACACGACGCTTGCGCACCTCGACCTGAATGGTGCGCGCACGCCCTGACTTGTCCGAGCTTTGAATTTCTGTCGTTTCACGGCGCGTAAGCGTTATTTTTTTGGCGGAATTATCAGCACCATGTGCCTGACGCAAATACTCAAGCAACTGTGCCTTGTCAGTTTCAGAAACTATGTCCGACGCATCTGATTGCACGCCACCGGCAGCATGTAACTGCTCTAACAGCAAAGCCACCGGCAATCCAAGCTCAGCCGCAAATTGTATTACGTTCAATTTTCCCATTACCATCCTTTAAACTTAACCACTCAACGGAGCATTAAAAACCTCCTGCGGCAATCAGCCACTGCATCGCGCGACAACCACATCACCTGCTGATGACGCAATAAATTCACTCATCACGCGCTTTGCCTTCAGCCAATCTCGCTACGTTTTCAAGCCCACATTACGCAAACCAGGGTGCACGCGCTGCCATAATCAACGCATTTGCACGTTCATTGTCCAAACCCGACAACTCGACCAGCTCATCCACGTCCAGATCCGCCAATTGCTCTTGCGTCGTCACACCTTTTACAGACAATACGCGCGCAAGTTCATCATCCATGCCGTCAAGCTTGAGCAGATCATCAATGCCGTGCTCGACTTTTTCTTCATTAACCAGGGCCGCATTCAACAAGGCATTCCGCGCGCGACTACGCAACTCGGTGACAGTATCCTCATCAAATGTTTCAATTTCCAGCATCTCTTCAACCGGCACATAGGCAACTTCTTCGAGCGTAGCAAATCCTTCTTGCACCAGGATATCCGCGACCTCTTCATCGACATCCAGTTTTTCCATGAAAATTGCACGCGTCTTGACGAACTCTTGATCATGTCTTTCCTGTGCTTGCTCGACAGTCATGATATTGAGTTCCCAGCCCGTCATTTCACTTGCCAGACGAACGTTCTGTCCGCCACGACCGATCGCCTGCGCCAGATTTTCTTCTTCAACCACTACATCCATGCTATGACGATCTTCATCCACCACAATACTGCTTACTTCAGCAGGGGCCAGGGCATTGATAACGTAAGTAGCGGGGTCTTCCGACCACAAAATAATATCGACGCGTTCACCGGCCAACTCATTGGTAACACTTTGCACACGCGAACCGCGCATCCCCACACAAGTACCAATGGGGTCAATGCGCTGATCATGTGATTGCACCGCAATCTTGGCACGTGAACCCGGGTCGCGCGCCGCGCTCATGATTTCCAGCAAATTTTCTTCAATCTCAGGCACTTCCAGCTCGAACAGCTTGACCAGCAAATCCGTAGAAGTACGAGACAGAATCACTTGCGGGCCTCGCACACCGCGATCCACACGCAACAAGTGCGCCCGGACGCGGTCACCGATGCGCATATTTTCCTTAGGAATCATCTGATCACGCGGCAACAGCGCCTCGATCTTGCCAAATTCCACAATCGCATTGCCACGCTCAAGGCGCTTGACCGTACCGGAAACCAGATGCTCTTTACGATCCATGAAATCTGCAAGTATCTGCTCACGCTCAGCATCGCGGATTTTCTGGAAAATAACCTGTTTTGCGGCTTGTGCACCAATACGCCCGAAGTCTATAGACTCCAAAGACGTTTCGATAAATCCGCCCAACTGAATGTCGGGATCACGTTTTTGCGCTTCTTCCAGCTTAATATGCAAATCTGGCGTTTCAAAGGTCTCATCATCCATCACTTCCCAGCAACGGAAAGATTCAAATTCACCGGTGTTGCGATCTATCGCGACGCGCACGTCAGCCTCATCCTCAAATTGCTTCTTCGTTGCAGAAGCCAACGCGGATTCCAGCGCAGCAAATACGACCTCCTTGTCCACGTTTTTTTCACGAGACAACGCATCCACCAGCAACAAAATATCACGACTCATACCATTCTCCAGCTAAGCATTCGCTTGTCAGCGACGCGCATAAAATTCTAAAAAGTCGGCACCAAGCGTGCCTTATCCACATTCGCCAGTTCAATTTCAACCGGAACCTCATCCACATTCATCTGCAACACACCCTCGCTTACAGCGACGATAATGCCGGTAAAACTTTTACGGCCTGCCATCGGCATACGCAACTTAAGCTGCGCCTTTTCACCCGCAAAACGGATAAAGTCGGCCTCTTTCTTGAGCGGCCTATCCAACCCCGGCGAGGAGATTTCAAGACGGTCGTAATCAATATTTTCAACTGTAAAGAGCCGAGTCAATTGATTGCTGACCACCTGGCAATCCTCAACGGAAATACCCTCAGACTTATCAATGAACACACGCAACATGCCGCGACCGGAACGCTCGACATCCACCAACTCATACCCCAGACCTGTTACCGTCGTTTCAACCAGCTTGACTACATCCATAATTGCGACCCACAAATAAAAAACGGGCAAAAAGCCCATCCGTAAACAGCGCGAAGTATAGCAAATTTTACGACTAAAAGAAATCGAAAAACGACAGACAATGTCTTTATGCGTCAGTCGCCTATCAAACCACAGGCAACAGCGTCAGGATGACGATCACCAACACACGGCGCATACCGCGCACCTCGTCAATAGTTATCCTGATAACGCACCGTGACGGGATAGCGCCAGTCTTTTCCATAGCCTCGTTCGGTGATGCGCACACCTACGGCAGACTGACGCCGCTTGTATTCGCTACTTCGTATCAGATGAACTACGCGCCTGACATCCGCTTCAGCGTAGCCGGATGCGACTATCTCAGGTATGGCCAGGTTTTTTTCCACATAACACTCCACGATACCATCCAGCACTTCGTACGGAGGCAAATTATCCTGATCAGTCTGATCAGGGCGCAACTCTGCACTGGGTGCCCGCGTAATGATCCTCTCCGGAATAACATAACCCAGAGTATTACGATAACGCGCCAGACGATAAACCAGCATCTTGCTGACATCCTTCAACGCCGAAAAACCGCCCGCCATATCTCCGTACAACGTGGCGTAGCCCACGCTCATCTCGGATTTATTCCCCGTTGTCAGCACCAGCGAACCGAATTTATTGGATAAAGCCATCAAAATATTGCCACGGATACGCGCCTGCAAATTCTCTTCCGTCGCATCCTCTGGCCGTCCGGAGAAACCCGGCTTTAGCATTGCCAAATAGCCTTGAAATAAGGGTTCAATTGAAAATTCGTCGTAATGCACGCCGAGTATCTGCGCCATTTCTCTAGCATCCTCCAGACTTATTTGTGCCGTGTAGGGTGACGGCATCATCACTGCATGCACTTTATCCGCACCCAGCGCATCTACCGCAATAGCCATCGTCAAGGCGGAATCTATACCGCCCGACAAACCCAGCAACACACCCGGGAAACGATTTTTGCCAATGTAATCCCGCACCCCCAAACACAGTGCGCGATAAACACCCGCCTCCTCGTCCGGAAGCACAGCAATTTCACCGGCGGGGCGCGCATTTGCGTCTATTCCCAGAAAAAATAATCCTTCTTCAAAAACAGCACTCTGCATCATCAATTGAGCGGAACTATCCATCGCAAAGGAACCGCCGTCAAAAACCAGCTCATCCTGACCGCCAACCATGTTGGCATAAATTACGGACATGCCGGTCTCTGCGATGCGCAAACGCAACGCGCCATACCGCGATGCCTGCTTCTCAATCGCATACGGCGATGCATTCAGCACCAGCAACACTTGCGCACCTGCCTTGCGGGCGAGCTGCGCCGCGTCCTGCTCCCACACATCCGCACAAATATTAATTCCAAAATTAATGCCACCCAACTCAAACACACAGGGCTCTGTGCCGCCAGAAAAATAACGCTTTTCATCAAACACGGCGTAATTAGGCAGGGAGTGCTTGAAGTACGTCGCAGCCACCTTGCCATCGCGCAACAATGAGGCTGCGTTGTAACGCTTTCCATCCTGTTCATGCGGATGACCCACGATCACGGCTATACCGGAGATATCCAGCGCGAGCTCATCTAAAGCCGCCTTGCAAGCCTGAAAAAAACCACTCCGCAACAACAAATCTTCCGGCGGATAACCGCACAGGCTCAGCTCAGGCGTCAACATCAGTTGCGCGCCGCTGTCTTTGGCCTGCTCTGCATAACGCAAGATTTTTGCCGAGTTTCCCTTCAGGTCACCCAATACGCAGTTAATTTGCGCGATTGCCAGTTTCATATTTATTCTGAAATTCGTTAGGGGTGTGCATCTTATTCCATTTATGAAGCAAAAGTTAACAGTCGCAGGACACATTGCCAAGCCAGACCGAAAGACCTGATCGCTCCCGCCTTACTCAATAAAAATATATTTAGCGCCAAAAAAAACGGGCTGATAACAGCCCGTTTTTTCAGCGTTCGTATAAATTACTGAATTACACGCACTCTTGTTTGCTCTTTGATCACCGAACGAATCTCTACACGACGGTTGTCTTCACGACCAGCTTTGGTCTTGTTGTCTGCAACAGGTCTTGTCTCACCATAACCTTCAGAAACAATACGATCTTCCGCAACGCCCTTGTTCACCAGATAGGCTTTGACAGAGGCAGCACGACGCTCAGACAGCTTCTGATTGTAGGCATCGCTACCCAGGCTACATGTATGCCCGGAAACATCAAGCTTCGCATCAGGGTATGCCGCGGCAAATTCTGCCACTTCGTTCAATTTAGCACTTGCGGCAGGGCGCAATTTGGCTGAATCAAAGTCGAAATTGGTACCCTTGAGTGTTACAGGTTTCTCTTCCAGCAATGTCTTACATGTTTCCGAAACCGGAGCAGGTTTCGGCGCAACGACAGGCGCGGGCTCTTGCTTGACAACGACAGGCGCTGCAACAGCCACCACAGCCGGCGCGACATAGGGGCTATCGAAGTAATAATTGATGCCAATAGTCAGATTGTCATTATTCAACTTCTGCCCGCCATTCTTGCCGGAGATGGTTGTGTATTCACCTGCCACACTCCAGTGAGGTGCGAACTTGTATTCCACGCCCAGGCCCAGATGAGCGCCATTCGCTGAACCTGTCGCCGCGCCTGTCGCACGAATTGAACCGTAGCCCAGCTTCGCATAGGGCAGCCAGTTACCGGATGGCAGGCCCAGCTTCATGTCCAGACCATAGACATCGCTGCCATAATTTACTGTGCCTGCAGGCACAGTGTCATGCGTCGCTTTCTGGTTAAAGTCCGCAAAACCATCCACACCCAGCAAGAAACCGCTCATATCCCAGTTATAACCCGCTTCAAAGCCATAGGTATCCGCGCTCTTGGCACTGACTGTAGGCAAGGCCACCGTTGCTGCACCCGCGATATCCGAACGATTGGAACCGATTTTACCGCCGATCCAGCCACCGGAAAATTCGCTGGCGTGTGCAGTGGAGATGCTTAGCAGCGCAGCTGCCAGAGCAATAGTCATTGTGCTTTTTTTCATCATTTTTCCTTATTTTTGTTGAGTATCGAAATATCTATTTAAGCTTTAAGCTATATTCGGCGGGCATTCTATCTCAGCATTGCAAATAAAAATTAGCAGTTGCAAAAATACAACATCAGATTGAGACAGTCCACTGCCCGCAATTATATTACTCGGCTACACGCACCCGCTTCTCTTCCGTGATGACCGAGCGTATTTCCACCCGGCGGTTTTGTGCGCGCCCTGCCTCAGTATCATTATCTGCAATCGGCTGAGAGAATCCATAACCCTCAACCCTGATGCGCTCGGCTGCGATTCCACGTTCTATCAGCGCCGCCTTGAATGCTGCGGCACGACGTTCAGAAAGCTTTTGGTTGTAAGCCTCCTTGGATTTGCCTGCCCGGAAATCCGTATGCCCGGATATTTGCAACTGAGCACCGGGATAAAGCTTGGCAAATTCAGCCACATCATCCAGTTCAGAGTTTGCAGACGGCAGCAATTTCGCAGAATTTGTATCGAAATTAACCCCCGAGAAAGTCACAGGTTTTTCTTCCAGCAACGTTTTCCATATTTCCTTCGGCTCTTCCTTGATCACCATGGGTACGGCTGGCTTCATCATCTCAACGGGCGCGACCACCCTTGGCTCCTCTTGTCTGACAACCGGAGCGACGTGGACTGCATAGGGAATTGCTGGGCTATCGAAGTAGTAGTTAACCCCGACAGTGAAATTATTATTGTTCAGCTTGACCGCGCCAGTCTTGGCACTTCCCAGGCTGTATTCACCCGATACGCTCAAATGGGGCATAAACTTGTACTCCACGCCGAGGCCGAAGTGCGCCCCGCTCCCGCTGATCGTGCTGGCTCCGCCATTGCCGGCTGTGCGCGCATAACCCAACTTAGCATAAGGCAACCAATTGTCCATAGGCAGGCCCAACTTGCCGTCCAGGCCATAAGCGCGACTACCATAATTCACCAGACCCGGATTATGCGTAGCTTTGCCGTTCAGGTCAGCAAACCCATTCAACCCCAAAAGAAATGAATCCATATCCCAGTTATAGCCGCCTTCCAGCCCGAATGCTGTCGCATTTTTTTTATCCAGCGCAGTCAGATCGGAGACGTTGTAACCAAGCTTGGCCCCAAGCCATACACCATCGAATTCACTTGCTTGTGCAACGTTCATACCCAGCAGCGCAACTGCCAGAGTCGAAGCTATCGTACTTTTTTTCATTGCCGCCCCCTTTTATATTTTGCTCACCTGATGAGCATCGAAAATAACACGCAATTCAATCATACAAGAGCCAGCGACTCTCCACCGACGCCCCGGCAAGACTAATACTTATCCAGACTGTCAGCAAGAAAAACATAGCCTCACACCCACCGCGACGTGTGACAAAGCCGCGCTTAATTTCCGGCGCTGCGTTGCCGTCTGGCCTCGAACAGGCATATTCCGGTACTCACCGAGACATTCAGACTTTCCACACTGCCCAGCATAGGTATACGCACCAGCTCATCACAGGTCTCCATCGTCAGACGCCGCAAGCCCTCACCTTCCGCACCCAACACCAAAGCCAGCGCACCCGTTTGTTTAAAACTGTGCAAATCCTGCTTGGCTTCGCCTGCGGCACCCACCACCCAGATACCCTGCTCCTTCAATTCACGCAGGGTGCGTGCAAGATTGGTAACCGTTATATAAGGCACTGTTTCCGCCGCGCCGCAGGCAACTTTCTCCACCGTCGCGGTAATACCCACTGCACGGTCTTTGGGAGCGATCACCGCGTGCACGCCGAACGCGTCTGCGCTGCGCAGACAGGCCCCCAGATTGTGCGGATCCTGTATGCCGTCCAGCACCAGCAACAGCGGCGGCTCGGTGAGCGTCTCCAGCACATCGGACAAATGTTGCACACGCCGTGCCGCATCGACACGCGCAGCCACGCCCTGATGCCTTGCGCCACCCGCCATGCCATCCAAGCGCGCGCCATCCACCGGAATGACCCGCACACCGCTGGCTTCAGCCAGTTTAATCAGGTCACGCATACGCGGATCCTGGCGTTGCGATTGCAGGTATATCTCCATCACGCCGTCCGGATTCTGACGGATGCGTGAGGTAACCGCATGAAATCCGTAAATCAGCCTCAAATCAGCCATGCTTTTTCTTTCCCTTTGCTTTTTTTGGCGAGGATGCCAATTCAGGTTCAGCCACGTCGGTATGCAGCACGAAATCTATCTTGGTGCTTTCCATGTCCACCTTGACCACGCGAACCTGCACGCGGTCACCCAGACGATAGCTCTGCCCGGTGCGTTCGCCCAGTAAATGATGTTTGGCAGCATCGAAGTGGAAATAGTCCTTGCCCAATTCAGAGATATGCACCAGGCCTTCGACATACAAGTCATCCAGTGAAACGAACATGCCGAAACCGGTAACAGAAGAAACCGTGCCGGTGAACACACTACCCAGATGATCACGCATATAGAAGCACTTCAGCCACGCCTCCACATCGCGCGTCGCATCGTCTGCGCGGCGTTCGGTCATCGAACAATGCACGCCCAGCTCGGTCCATTTCTGTGCGGGCTTGTATTGTTTGCCATGCAGAACCGCCTTGATGGCACGATGCACCAGCAAATCAGGATAGCGGCGTATCGGTGAGGTGAAGTGCGTATAAGCCTCATAACCCAGACCAAAATGACCGATATTCTCAGGCTCATATTTGGCCTGACGCAAGGAACGCAGCATTACCGTCTGCAACAGACCCGCATCGGGGCGCCCCTTGATGCGCTTCAACAACTTGGAATAGTCGCTCGCCTGCGGCTCGTCGTCCCCGGTCAGCCCCAAACCGAATTCCTTCATGAATTCACGCAAGGCTTCCAGCTTTTCGGGTGTCGGGCCCTGATGGATGCGATACAACACAGGATGATGATGATCATGCAGGAAGCCTGCCGCGCAGACATTCGCCGCCAGCATGCACTCTTCAATCAGTTTATGTGCATCATTGCGCACCACGGGCACAATGCGCTCAATCTTGCCCTGGTCGGTGAAGATCATCTGCGTCTCTACCGTTTCAAAATCGATCGCGCCACGCTTCTCACGCGCCTTCAGCAGTTTCTGGAACAGCTCGTACAGATGCTGCAGATGCGGCACGATGGCAGCGTTTTGTTTTGCCAGATCACCATCGGGTTCAGCCAGCATTTCAGCGACCTGGGTATAAGTCAGGCGCGCGTTGGAATACATCACCGACGGGTAAAAACGGTATTTGCCAATTTCCCCCTTGCTGCTGACATGCATGTCGCACACCATGCACAACCTGTCCACCTGCGGATTCAACGAACACAAGCCGTTGGACAACTCTTCCGGCAGCATCGGAATCACCCGGCGCGGGAAATACACCGAGTTGCCGCGCAGGATGGCCTCGCGATCCAACGCATCGTTTGTCTGCACATAATGGCTGACATCGGCGATAGCCACTACCAGGCGATAGCCACCCTTTTCCGGCGCGCAATACACGGCATCATCAAAATCACGCGCCGTTTCACCGTCTATCGTTACCAGCGGCAAATTGCGAATATCTTCGCGCCCCGCCCAGTCTTCGGCGGATACAACGGGTGAAATCGCTTTGGCCTGACGCTCCGCATCCTTGGGAAAATCATGCGGCAAATCGTGCTTACGCAAGGCAATCTCAATTTCCATACCGGGATCGGCATAGTTGCCCAGTACCTGCACGATGCGACCGATCGGCTGCGCATGCTTATCGGGGTGCTTGATTATTTCAAGCATCACCACTTGACCTGTTTTGGCACCACCCGTCTGCCCTGCAGCAACCAGAATATCCTGAGTGATGCGGCGATTTTCTGCCACCACAAACTGAATGCCATGCTCTTCATACAACCGGCCAACCACTTTATTGTTGGCGCGCTCCAGCACCTCGACTATCTTGGCCTCAGGCCGACCACGTCTATCCACGCCCGCCTGACGCACCATCACCACATCGCCGTTCAGCACCTGATGCATTTCCTTTTCGGAAAGGAACATGTCGGGACTGCCGTCTTCAGGAATCAGGAAGCCGAAACCGTCCGGATGGCCTTGCACCTTGCCTTTTACCAGATCGAGCTTATCCATTACGCAAATGGCACGCTTGCGATTGCGCATGATCTGACCGTCGCGTTCCATCGCACGCAGGCGACGGGAAAACAACTCTTCCTCGTCACGTTTAATGAGCAGCATATCCAGCAACTCATCCTCGATCATGGGTGCGCCGTGCTCAGTCAAT
>JAURZN010000029.1 GCA_030653355.1 Gallionella sp.
GAAGCTGGCCGATAAGCCGGGTTCTGTCGTGGACAGTCATTCCTCTAGGCGTTTCGTTACCTTACGCTCAAGCAATCTACCCGCTGACGACGCGAGCCACGCCATAGTCAGCCTATTTGATCTTGCTCCGAATGGGGTTTACCCTGCCACTCCCGTTACCGGGAGCGCGGTGAGCTCTTACCTCGCCATTTCGCCCTTACCTGATCCCGACTTAAACACCCTTGCGGGCAAAAAAGTCAGGCCATCGGCGGTATCATTTTGGCTCCAGCCCAACCTTAGGGTTACGCCTTCAACACCAAAAAGGGAACCATCAAGTGGCGGCGGGCGTAACCCTAAGGTTAGCTTGCACCGAAACTCCACTCCGTTCCGTTTTCTGTGGCACTTTCCATCACCTCACGGTGTCCGGCCATTAACCGGCATTCTGCTCTCTGGAGCCCGGACTTTCCTCCCCGCCCATACGGACGCGGCGACTGTCTAGCCAGCTTCGGCGCGGAGTTTACCACTGAAGGATAACCGGGGTTATTTTTTGATGATCAACATGGTGACGCCCAGCGTCTTCCATTGCTTCACTTCTTCCTGCAAAGCCGCTTCCGTTAGCGGGCTTTGTTCCAGCCAGTTTGCATCCATGGTAAGAGAATATTTTTTGCCGCTGAAACTGGCGTGCATCTCGGGCAAGGCGACATCGCTGCGATTACGGTAGAACAAGGCCGCCAGGCGCAAACTCATCGCCAGCACGCAATCCACTTCATCCGTCAACAAACCCGGTAGTTTTTTCATGCTGCGACGATGTGCCAGCGCAAGTAAACTCAGTCTTGCCTGTTCCTTCTTTGAAAAACCCGGCATATCGGCATTGGCGAGAATATAGGCGGTATGTTTGTGGTAGCCACTGTGCGCCACGCGTATGCCGATGGCATGCAGATTGGCGACCCAGCCCAGCACTTGCAGAGCCGATTCATTGGCTTGGAGTGCGCGCTGTGATCCGCTCGTATCGTTGGCGAAGAATTGCCGCGCCAACTCAAGGGCAAGTCCGGATACGCGTGCGGCCTGTGCCGGAACCACATGATAACGGCGCATGAAATGTTGCACCGTGACATCACGCATATCATTGTTGTGGAAGCGCCCCCACAAATCATATAACACCCCTTCGCGCAGGGCGCTGAGCGCAACTTGCATATCGGTGATGCCCAGTTCGCAAAACGCGGCATACATGATCGCGAAACCGCCCGGCAGCGAAGGTAATCTGTCCTCGCGCAAGCCTTGCAGATTCAACTTTTTAATATCCCCCGCCCTGAGCAATTCCGCACGCAGTTTTTCCAGTCCATCGCGGGTGATGCCGTTTTTGCTGTAGCCGTTCAGTTCCAGTATTTCAGCGATGGCCTTGGCGGTACCCGACGAGCCGAGCGCCTTCTGCCACTGGCCTCGATAATCAACGACGATGGTCTGCAATTCACTGCGGGCGGCAAGTTCTGCCTTCTCCATGCTGCGCTTGCTGATTTTCCCGTCCGGGAAGTAGCGGCTGCTAAAACTGACGCAGCCCATATACAGGCTCTCCAGCTTGAGCGGCGTCATCCCGTGGCCGATGATGAATTCGGTGGAACCGCCGCCTATGTCCATCACCAGCAGATTGTCATCCGTCTGCGGCAGTCCGTGCGCCACGCCCACATAAATCAGCCGGGCTTCTTCCTGCCCGGCAATGACTTCTATCGGAAAACCCAACACTTTTTCGGCTTTTGCGATAAATGCTGCGGCATTTTCAGCCACGCGCAGGGAATTGGTGCCCACCGCGCGCACCGCGCCTGGCGGCAGGTCACGCAGCCGTTCGGCAAAGCGCCCCAGCGCTTCGAGTGCGCGCTGTTGCGCCGCTGCATCCAGATAATTATCCGCCGTGAGGCCGGCGGCCAGACGCACGGGTTCGCGCAGGCCGTCCAGCATATAAAGTTGCTCGCCTTCCACCCGTGCCACCTGGAGCCTGAAACTGTTCGACCCCATATCAACAGCAGCAAGTATGGGTTGCTGTTCCATTACTTCAATACTTCACGTTCGATTTCATCGAGGGAAACATGGCGCACATCGCGTCCCTTGACCATATAGATAACATATTCGGAGATATTCTTGGCGTGGTCGCCGATACGCTCAATCGCTTTGGCCACGAACAATATCTCCAGCGAAGTAGTAATAGTGCGCGGGTCTTCCATCATGAAGGTGATGAGATAGCGCATGATGGAGCGGAATTCTTCGTCCACCTGGTCATCCTGACGGACAACGTCAGCGGCCATGACCACATCCAGGCGTGCAAACGCGTCCAACGATTTGCGCAGCATTTCCACGGCGATTTCCGCCGCATGCTTGATTTCGTGATAACGCGGAATGGCCAACCCGTGTTTTTGCGACAGCATCTTGGCCATGCGCGCGATTTTTTCGGCTTCATCACCGATACGCTCAAGATCGGTGATCGTCTTGACGACCATCATCACCAGGCGCAAATCGCTTGCCGTCGGCTGGCGGCGCGCGATCACCTGACTACAGGCGTCGTCTATCTTGACCTCCATGGCATTGACGCGATGATCATCGTCTATCACCCGATTCATCAGCTCAACATCACCGTCCACCAAAGAAATAACGGCACTCTTGATCTGACTTTCTACCAGTCCTCCCATCTGCAACACGTAGGCACGTATGGCTTCAAGCTCGACATCGAATTGCTTGGAGGTGTGATCAGTACTGTTCATGGGGTTCCTCAATTGGATTGATAAAATATTGCAGTGTATAAGCTCAGCGTGAAAGATTTATGACAGCGGCAATGCTCAGGCCGTCATCGTCCTCACGCCTTCTGGCGTACCCAGCAACAGCACATCTGCCGCGCGGCGCGCAAACAGGCCATTAGTCACTACGCCGGCGATATGATCCAACGTCGATTCCAGCTCAACCGGATTCATGATGCTCATGTTATGCACATCGAGAATAATGTTGCCATTATCGGTGGTGAAGCCCTCGCGCAACTTGGGTTGCCCGCCCAGCGCAACCAGTTGCCGCGCCACGGAACTGCGCGCCATCGGAATCACCTCGACAGGCAACGGAAACTTGCCCAGCACACCCACCAGTTTGCTGGCATCGCACAGACAAATAAACTTTTTGCTCGCACCCGCAACGATCTTCTCGCGCGTCAGCGCTCCGCCCCCGCCCTTAACCATGTGCATGTGACGGGTTATCTCATCCGCGCCATCCACATACACCGGTAAATCACCCGCCTCATTCAGCGACAGCACCTCGATACCGTGCCCGCGCAAACGACTGGCCGAAGCTTCTGAACTGGCCACCGCACCGCGTATTTTGTGTTTGATTTTGGCCAATTCATCAATAAAAAAATTGGCCGTTGAACCCGTTCCCACACCCACGATGCAATCCAGCGGAACATATTCAATCGCAGCGAGTGCCACCGCACGTTTCAAATCGTCTTGACTCATCATTTTGCCTGCTCACTTTCAATATCATTGGTTGCGTAATTATTGCAG
>JAURZN010000045.1 GCA_030653355.1 Gallionella sp.
TTCGATGTAAGGAATAAGATGGGCTACGGCCTGTTTCATCACGCGGGCGGATTTCACCACTTGCGGCAAAAACATTTTGCCCGCGCCGAACAGGTCGCCAACCACGTTCATGCCGGTCATCAGCGGGCCCTCGATCACTTCGACCGGGAACTGAGCCTCAAGGCGTGCTTCTTCGGTATCTTCGACGAGGTAGGTGGTGATGCCGCGCACCAGCGCGTGGGTCAGGCGCGCCTGAACGGTGCCGCGACGCCATTCCATATCTTCGACTTGCGTCTTGCCGCCGCCCTTGACGTTTTCGGCCAATGCGACCAGCTTTTCGCCCGCGTCGGGGTGGCTGTTGAGCACCACGTCTTCCACCGCATCGCGCAGTTCTCTGGGGATTTCCTCATATACGCCGAGTTGCCCGGCGTTAACGATGCCCATGTTCATGCCAGCCTGAATCGCGTGGTACAGGAACACGGTGTGGATGGCTTCCCTCACAGGCTCGTTGCCACGGAAGGAGAACGACACGTTGGATACGCCGCCGGAAATCTTGGCGTAGGGCAGATTCTTGCGTATCCAGGCGCAGGCCTCGATGAAGTCCACCGCGTAGTTGTTGTGTTCCTCGATGCCGGTGGCAATCGCGAAGATGTTCGGGTCGAAGATGATGTCTTCAGGCGGAAAGCCGACCTTGTTCACCAGAATGTCATAGCTGCGCTGGCAGATTTCGGTCTTGCGGGCGTAGGTGTCGGCCTGACCCTGCTCGTCAAACGCCATCACCACGGCCGCCGCACCATAACGGCGCACCAGCGTGGCGTACTTGATGAAGTTCTCTTCGCCCTCTTTCAGCGAGATGGAATTAACGATGGGTTTGCCCTGCACGCATTTGAGGCCTGCCTCGATGATGTTCCACTTGGAGGAATCGATCATCAGCGGCACGCGGCTTATGTCCGGCTCGGAGGCGATCAGGTTGAGGAAGCGCACCATCGCGGCTTCGCCGTCCAGCATCGCCTCGTCCATGTTGATGTCGATTACCTGAGCGCCGGTTTCCACCTGTTGCTTGGCGACTTCCAGCGCTTCGTCGTACTGACCTTCCAGAATCAGGCGTTTGAATTTGGCCGAGCCGGTGACGTTGGCGCGTTCGCCGACATTGACGAACAGCGTGTCATCGCCGATGTTGAACGGCTCAAGTCCGGACAGGCGACAGCGGTGTTCAAGGTTGGGGATTTTGCGTGGTGGCACGTCTTGCAACGCATCGGCAATGGCTTTGATATGTGCGGGGGAGGTGCCGCAGCATCCTCCGGCGATATTGAGAAAGCCGCTGGTAGCAAACTCCTTCACCAGGCGCGCGGTGGTTGCGGGTACTTCGTCGTAGCCGGTGTCGGACAGCGGATTGGGCAGTCCGGCATTCGGGTGCGCGCTGACATAGCAGCTCGCTACCCGCGACAATTCTTCCACGTAGGGTCGCATCAGGTCGGCGCCCAGCGCGCAGTTCAGGCCGATGGAAAGCGGACGCGCGTGCGAGAGCGAATTCCAGAATGCCTCGGTGGTCTGGCCGGACAGGGTGCGTCCGGACGCATCGGTGATGGTGCCGGAAATCATGATAGGCACGCGTACCTTGTGCTGCTCAAAATACTGATCTATCGCGAACAGCGCGGCCTTGGCGTTCAGCGTATCAAATATGGTCTCGACCATCAGAATGTCCGCGCCGCCATCCAGTAGGCCGCGTATGGCTTCGCTGTAGCTGACGACCAGTTCGTCGAAAGTGACGTTGCGCGCGCCCGGATCGTTTACGTCCGGTGAAATCGAGGCGGTACGTCCGGTGGGCCCCAGCACGCCCGCGACAAAACGCGGTTTTTCCGGGGTTGAGAATTCGTCGCACAGATCGCGCGCCAGCCTGGCTCCGGCTACGTTAAGCTCGTAAACCAGATGTTCCATGCGGTAGTCTTCCATGGATATCGAGGTGGCGTTGAAGGTGCAGGTTTCCAGTATGTCTGCGCCCGCTTGCAGATACTCGCGGTGGATGCCGCCGATGATATGGGGCTGGGTCAGCAGCAGCAGGTCATTGCAGCCTTTTACATCGATGGGATGATCGGCGAAAGACTTGCGCGCGCCGGTGTAATCGCCGTACAGGGCGGTGCCGCGATAGTGTTCCTCGGTCAGCTTGTAACGCTGGATCATCGTGCCCATCGCACCGTCCAGGATCAGGATGCGCTGTTGTAATAATTTTTCGATCGAAGGCGAGGTCTGATTCATGATGTTGTGATTCATAAAATGAACGGGGATTTTACCATGCGGCCATGCGCCCGGTAAGCCGCTGAAAATGAAACGGATAAATGTACGGTCACGGCAGCGCCCGGATATATCAGGACTGACGCCGTAAATTATTCAGAAATTCAGGCGACGATACTGCACCGCTTCGGCAATATGTTGACGGGTGACGGTTGAGCTGCCTTCCAGATCGGCGATGCTGCGCGCCACCTTGAGCACGCGATGATAGGCGCGCGCGGAGAAGTTGAGGCGGCTGATGGCGTTCTTCAGCAAGTCTATGCCTTGTGCATCCGGCGTGCAGTAGGCCTCAATTTCAGTCACCGAGAGCAGTGCATTGGATTTCTGCTGGCGTGCCAGTTGACGTATTCTGGCGGCCTCGACCCGAGTTTGTATGGACAGACTGGTTTCGCCTGACGCCTTGCCCAGCAGATCATTCTGCGGCACGGCGGGCACCTCTATCTGTATGTCGATACGGTCCAGCAGCGGGCCGGATATTTTGCTGCGATAGCGCGTGACCTGATCCGGCGTGCAGCGGCACTTGCCGTTGTAGTGACCCAGATAGCCGCAGGGACAGGGATTCATCGCTGCGATGAGCTGAAATTGCGCGGGAAATTCGGCGCGCCGGGCGGCGCGGGAAATGGTGATGTGTCCCGATTCCAGCGGTTCACGCAATACTTCCAGCACGCTGCGTTCAAATTCCGGCAAGTCATCGAGAAATAACACGCCATGCAAGGCCATGGAGATTTCGCCGGGACGCGGATTGCTGCCGCCGCCCACCAGCGCCACGCCGGACGCGGTATGGTGCGGCGCGCGATAAGGGCGGGTTTTCCACTTCGCTACATCAAAACTGCCATCCAGCGATTGTAAAGCCGCGCTCTCCAGGGCTTCGGCCTCCGTCATTTGCGGCAGGATGCCGGGAAAACGCGCCGCCAGCATGGACTTGCCGGTGCCGGGCGGCCCCATCATCAGCACGCTATGGCCTCCGGCGGCGGCAATGGCCATCGCGCGTTTGACCTGCTCCTGACCTTTTACTTCGCTCATGTCGGGGTAATGCGGGATGATGGTTTGTCGCTGGCTAACGTAGGGTTTTATAGATTCATGCCCGGACAGATGGGCGGCGACTTGCAACAGTGTTTTAGCCGGATAAACGATGGCGTCTTCTACCAGCGCGGCCTCGGCGGCATTGGTTTCAGGCAGCATAAAAGCACGGCCCGAGTGGGCGGCGCGATAGGTCATCGCCAGCGCGCCGCGTATAGCACGCAGTTCGCCGGTCAGTGCGAGCTCGCCTGCGTATTCATATTCTGCGAGTTTGTCGGCAGAAATCTGTCCGGTTGCCGCTAGTATGCCAAGGGCAATCGGCAGGTCGTAGCGCCCGCTTTCCTTGGGTAAATCGGCGGGAGCGAGATTGACGGTGATGCGCCGGGCGGGGAAATCAAATTGGCAATTTTGCAGCGCCGCACGTACACGGTCTTTACTCTCTTTGACTTCGGTTTCGGGTAGTCCAACGATGGTGAAGCTGGGCAAGCCATTAGCCAGATGTACCTCGACCGTCACCAGTTCGGCTTCCATGCCGGATAACGCGCGGCTGTATAACACCGCGAGGCTCATGCTATTTTGCTGCTGCGTCGCGTTGGGCTTCCAGTTCCGCCACGCGCTTTTCCAGTGCAGAAAGTTGTTCGCGGGCACGCGCCAGCACTTGCGATTGAATATCGAACTCTTCGCGCGTCACCAGATCAAGCTTGCCAAAACCTTGCGTCAGCAGGGCACGCATGTTTTTCTCGATGTCCTTGGCGGGGCCGCTCTCGGTCACGGCGCTTAACTTGGCGGTAATCTCTTCAAAAATTTGTGAATTCAGCATGGTGCGACTCCTTATAAGCAGGTCAATAGTGATGAAGGAAGCGTGGAATTTCTCTATCCTGTTTCTCTGGCAGTGTAGCAAAACTGGTGCATCGGGGCACGAAATCGGTGCATAAGCTCGCCAGGCCGTGTAAGTATGGTGCATAGTCGGCACTTTGGATATAGGGATTATTTTGCAACCAACTGTTTTTATTATAAAAAACAACTATGGCACGCATTATGCTTATAGTGTGGTGCAGAAAATCATTTTGTTATTAATCTCAAGAAAGGAAACACCATGTCACACAGCAAATTATTGAACACCCTGATCCTGGCTGCGTTGGCTGTGCCTAGCGTAGCGCTGGCAGAAGAGGCTTCTCCCTTCACGGCGAATGTTGGCTTGACTACGGATTACATTTTCCGCGGCATCTCACAAACCTCCGGCAATCCGGCGATCCAGGGCGGCGTTGATTATGCGCATGCCAGCGGCCTGTATGCAGGCGTGTGGGGTTCCAACGTGAGCTGGATTACTGACTTTGGTGCTACCGGCAGCGCGAGCATGGAACTGGACACTTACGCCGGCTTCCGCAGCAGCTTTGCCGAAGATTTCAGCTACGACATCGGCTTCATTCGCTATAACTATCTGGGCAGCTACACACCCGCGCCGACTACTGTCAAAGCGGATACCGACGAGATTTACGGTGCGATCGGTTACAAGTGGTTGACGGCCAAGTATTCCTACGGTCTGGGCAAATTCCTGACGGTTGCTGATGCAAAAGGCACTAATTATCTGGAAGTTAACGCGAGTGTGCCAGTAGCCGAAACGGGCATCACTCTGGGGGCGCATTACGGCAAGCAGACCTACAAGGGCGCTTCGGCTGCTGCTGCTACCTATTCTGACTATAAGCTAAGTGCAGCCAAGGATTTTGGTGGTTACATGGTAACGCTGGCGTATTCGGACACTAACTCGGCCAAAGGTGGCTTCTACACCACACCGGCACCGGCTAGCAAGGATCTGGCGCGCGGCACGGTCGCATTGTCTGTTAGCCGCGCATTCTAAAAATCCGGGCGGGAAAACTCCCGCCCCTACAGGAGAATATTATGAAAATGGTCACAGCAATCATCAAGCCCTTCAAACTCGACGAAGTGCGTGAAGCCCTGTCCGCCATCGGCGTGCAAGGCATCACCGTCACCGAAGTCAAGGGTTTCGGGCGGCAAAAGGGGCATACCGAGCTGTATCGCGGCGCGGAATTTGTGGTGGATTTGCTGCCCAAGATCAAGCTGGAAGCGGCGATTCAGGCCGACCAACTGGAGCGCGTGCTCGAAGTGATCGAGAAAGCCGCGCAGACCGGCAAAATCGGTGACGGCAAAATATTCGTGCAAAGCCTCGAACAAGTGATCCGTATCCGTACCGGCGAAGTCGGTCCGGAAGCCCTATAAGGAGATCGAAATGAAAAAACTCATCGCTTCATTCATGCTGCTGGCCATGTTGTGCGGCTTGTCAGCTCCCGCTTTCGCCAAAGAGGCTGTCGTCATCACGGAAGCAGTTTCAGCCGTAGCGGACGCGGCAGCTGTGGTTGCCGCACCGGTTGAAGCCGTCGTCGAGGCTGTTGCCCCTGTTCCCAACAAGGGCGATACCACCTGGATGCTGTTGTCCACTCTGCTGGTCATTCTGATGATCGTTCCCGGCCTGTCATTGTTTTACGGTGGCCTGGTACGCGCCAAAAACATGCTGTCGGTCCTCTCGCAAGTCTTCGCGATTTTTGCGTTAATCTCCATACTGTGGGTGATCTACGGCTATACACTGGCCTTCGGTGACGGCGGCGGGTTCAACTGGATGATAGGCGATCTGTCCAA
Source organism: Gallionella sp. (assembly GCA_030653355.1). GTDB lineage: Bacteria > Pseudomonadota > Gammaproteobacteria > Burkholderiales > Gallionellaceae > Gallionella. Next base: position 5,944 of record JAURZN010000045.1, read on the forward strand.
ACTGTTCCTGGCAGGCGTGACACCGGACAGCACAGCCGCGACCTTTACCGATGGCGTGGTGATTCCTGAACTGAGCTTCGTGGCCTTCCAGCTGACCTTTGCGGCGATCACTACCGCACTGATCATCGGCGGCTTCGCCGAGCGCATCAAGTTCTCCGCCTTGCTGGTGTTCTCTGCACTGTGGTTCACCCTGTCCTACCTGCCTATCGCACACATGGTGTGGGCAACCGGCGGCTACCTGTTCGAAATGGGCGCGCTGGACTTCGCGGGTGGTACGGTAGTGCACATCAACGCCGGTATCGCCGCCCTGGTGGGTGCAATCGTGATCGGCAAGCGTATCGGTTACGGTAAAGAGCCTATGGCGCCGCACAACCTGCCGATGACCATGATCGGTGCATCATTGCTGTGGGTGGGCTGGTTCGGTTTCAACGCCGGTTCCAACCTGGAAGCCACTGGTGGTGCTGCACTGGCCCTGCTGAACACCATCGTTGCCACAGGTGCGGCTGCGTTGAGCTGGATGTTCGCCGAATGGATGCTGCGCGGCAAGCCCTCCATGCTGGGTATTGCATCGGGTGCCATCGCCGGTCTGGTCGTAGTCACACCGGCAGCCGGTCTGGTTGGCCCCATGGGCGCGATCATGCTCGGTCTGATAGTAGGCCCGATCTGCCTGTGGGCGGTGTCCGGTCTGAAGCGCTCGCTGGGTTATGACGATTCACTGGACGTATTCGGCATCCATGCCGTGGGCGGCATCATCGGCGCCATCGGCACCGGCATCTTCGTCTCCCCGGCATTGGGTGGCGTTGGCGTAGCGGATTACTCCATGATGGGTCAGGTGATGACACAGGCTACCGGCGTACTGATAACCGTCGTGTGGTCCGGTGTAGTTGCTTACGTCTGCTTCAAGCTCGTTGACCTGACTATCGGTCTGCGTGTATCGGAAGAAGCCGAGCGCGAAGGTCTGGATACTTCAACACACGGCGAACGCGCTTATAACGTCTGATTCCGCTGATGAAATGACTGTCCGTACACTAAGCTAACCAAGCGGACAAGTCGCTGCTTCTCCTCCCTGAGCCTCCCAGGCTCAGTTTCAGGGGCACCGCAAGGTGCCCCTTTTTTGTTGCGGATGGCGTGCAATGTTATGCACTGTGTTGGTGCGCAACAGCTATCCCCTGTTCAAATCAACCTGAAAATTTGGCTGATTTGAGTCTGGCCCGAAAATTGCGGCGTTGTGCTGAAAAAAAGGAGCTGAGTTGAAACGGATACTGATTATTGATGATCTCAGGGATCGTGCCGCATGGTTGAAGGCCAGTCTTGAGCTGGCAGAATACGATGTCGTCGGCGTGCTGGCCTGGGAACTGGTGAATGAATACTCGATACAGGCCGCATCAGCCGACGTGATTATTGTTGATGCCAATGCGCCTGGACGGGACACGCTGGAGCAGATCAGTCTGATGTCCACTACGCTGGAAAAGCCGGTGGTGGTACTGGGCGGGCAGAAGGACAGCCACAGCATTCAGGCCGCGATGCGTGCCGGAGTCAGTGCCTACGTGGCACATACGATACAAGGCGAAGACCTGAGCGGCATTATCCAGGTGGCTGCGGCACGCTTTGCCGAACACAAGCGTCTGCGCGACGAGTTGAAGGAAACAAAAAATCAGCTGGTCGAGCGCAAGCTGGTCGATCAGGCCAAGGGTATTCTGATGGCCGATCACGGTTACAGTGAAGCGGATGCCTACAAGCGCATGCGCAGCATGGCGATGAGCCGGGGAAAGCGCATGGCCGAGATTGCCGAGGCCATTATTCTCGCCAAGGAATTGAGCGGGGCTTGACCCGAGGGTTTTGTCCTGAATCGTGCATATCCATGCACCAAGTCAGACATTCATGCGCCCAACAAACGGCCAGCTATTAGCTAATAATTTTATATTATGTTGATTATTAAGGATAAATAGATATTTTTTCTATCTGGCATGAGTATTGCTTTTAACTAAGCATCAACGAACCAACGGCGGTTCGGAGGATTTGAAATAAAGGACAAAGGCGTCCCACTGCGTACATGCGCAGTTGGACGCCTTTTTGTTTTTAAATGGTGAGTTTTAAATTTAACCGGATACAAGGAGAGTAAATCATGCAAAGCACTCATAAACTGGCAGCTTCCAACAACGGCAAGGGAAAAACCCGTCGCGGTTTTCTTAAAATGACCGCAATCGCAGTGTTTGTGTTGAGCGGTGTTGCGTCGCTCGGTATGGCACAGGCTGCGGTTGGCAAGGCAGAGCAGACGTCGTTGAAGTTTGGTTTTATCAAACTGACCGATATGGTGCCA
>JAURZN010000059.1 GCA_030653355.1 Gallionella sp.
TGCAGGACTATGCAACGAAATGGATGTGGACTTACAATCACGAGCGCCCGCACATGGCGCTTGGCGGCATCACCCCGAAACAGAAGCAGGCACTATTAAATAACTCTACTTCTGACCCCAACTAAAAATGGGGGGATTACCTGTTGACTTGCATATTCCTCCCTATCTTCCCCGTATGCCAGCGGTGCGGTTGCCCGAAGCTGGTCATGGGCGCCCAGCCGTTCAACCGCATTAACGAGTCGTTCCATAGTAGATTCGCTTGCATGTTCCATAGTATGCCTTCAGTGGTTTAACTTACCGTATAGCCAGGGTTTTCCGGCTTTAACGGGATGATGTTGTTTGGATTATTCATATCTCCTGCGGATCATCAGATTCCGCGCTGGGGTAGCGCGGCGGCGATCCGGCTTTCCCCAGCAGTTCGTTTACCTCGTGCTTGAGTTCAAGGACACGATTTTCGCGGCCCAGCGTGACTTCGTTCCAGCGGCGCAACTCGTCCAACTGTTCGGCCAATTGGGCTTCTACCTGTCTGCGCTCGGTGATGTCTTCGAGGGTATGCACGGAATAAAGATAAGCGCCCTGTTCATCCTTGATGAAGAAGGCGCGCGAGCGGTAAACGGCCTCGCCGACCGTCACTTCTTCTTCTGCTGCTTTCTCCATCGATCTCATACAGCAGGGCAGCGGCACGCCGATTTTCGGGAAAACTTCGTAGTAGGGCTGGCCGATGATTTGCTTGAAGGGAATCCCGGCACATTTCTGATAAGCCTTGTTGCAACGCAGGATGCGGAAACTGTCATCGTGCAGAAAAACCGCATCGCTCATCATGTCCAGCGCGTCCATCCATTCCTGATGCGCCTGTCCGATTTTATTGTGTGCGACTGCGAGCTCGGCATGCTGGGTGCGCATTGGCTTTAAGATCAGAAAATACACGAAGGGAGAAACTATCGCGATGAGCAGGACGGGGTCGACAAGATACAAGGCCTTGTGCAGTGAAGGAGGAACGATGTTTTCGACCACCATCATGATCAATAGCTCGACCACAATCACGATCAAACCCACCGCGATCACCGCTTTCGCAAGGGTATTCAATGATGCCGACGAATCTTTCATACACGCTCCCTAATGGGATTTGTTCAGATCGCACACCATATCTGCATCAGCCGCGACCATCAGCATCGCCTGATCGGTCGGCAGATGCAGCAACTCGCCCAGTTCCTTGTAGTCATCCGGCAAGGCGGCATCATCCCAGCCGTTGGCGGAATGGCGCGCCAGATTGATCGCCAGATTAACGATGCGCACGCGCGGATGTTTGACGCCGTGCTCATCGGCCAGAGTATGCAGCAATTCCGGCAGCGCCCACTGGGAAACCAGCGCTTTTTGCAGCGCATTCAGGGAGAAGCCCAGCACTTGCTCCTGGACGGCGTAACTGCGCAAGGCCTTGTCATGCTGCTGAATATCGCGAATTTTCAGCATGGCATCCGGTGCAAAACACCACATCAGTATCTCGGCGAGATTGTGCAGCAAGGCGGCCACACGCACCTCTTCGAAGTGCAGGTCGTGCAGATACACCGCCCAGTCATAGGCATATTCCGAGGCGCGATGCGCGCGATGTATCAAGCGCAGCAGCGGCGGAAGTGCCACGGCATGAGTCTTGAGCAGATCCTCGATCAACGGTTGCGGCGCGACATGTTTGAAGAACGGCTCCAGACCGAGCATCAGCAAAGCCTGCTCGACTTGGATTACATCGGTGGTTTGCGTGCGGTGTTTGTGGCTCTGCAAGTAGCGCAGCAACTTGAGCGTCATGAGCGGATCGTGTTTGATGGCGTGTGCGATGGAATGCGCCGTCAGCTTTTCATCGTCCGCGCGCAGCGCCGCCAGATCACGGGAGGTATGCTTCAATACGGGAAGTTCACACTTGCCAAGCTTGTGCACCCATTCATTCAACGCCTTGTTATCCTGCATTGGTCCCCCTCGCTTTCAAACAGTTATCGGCATACCACACAAAATCCTTAGCGCAGTGTATCAGCTCTTTTCGCCCTGTACCGCGAGGCTGCCGATACGTCCTTCGATTTCACGCATCACCACTTCGTGGCGCGGCAGGGTTTCAAATCCCTGCAGATACTGCTGCATCGAAACCAGATCATAACCTTGCGCCTGCCAGCCCTGCAGCAACTGCTCGAAGACCGGCATCCACTTGCCGCCTTCCAGCTCGGCATGCAGCGTATAGACATGGCCGGTTGCAGGCGCATCGGCGGTCATTTTCAAAACATGTTCCGCGATATTGTCCAGCGTGATGCCGTCGCGGTTGATCAGCTCGTCCAGCGTAGGCAGGGTGGTCGGCAATTGCGGACAGGCGACGATCTCGGCCTGCCAGACTGGAATAAAGGGATGCGTGCCGCGCGTGTCCGAACTGTAGTCGAAGCCAAATCGCTGCATCAGGCGCAGCGCATGGCGATTCATCTGCCAGCCGGCGGCGGCATGAGCATGGGGCGCCTCGCCGAATATTTCGGTGTAACGATCCACGGCGCGTTGCAGTTCACGCTCGGTCCACCCGACATCCTTGCCGGCCACATGATCCTGCCAGCGGATATGGTCAAAGCAATGTATGCCGACCTCAAAGCCCGCATCGCGCACGCCCCGCATGATGTCGGCGCAGCGCTTGCCGATATCGGGTGCGGGCAGCAGAGTGCCATACAGCAGGGTCTTGATGCCGTAGTGTTCCACCACCGACATGCGCGACACTTTTTTCATATAGCCGGGGCGAAACACGCGCTTGATGGCGCGCCCCATATGATCCGGACCCAGGGTAAAGAAGAAAGTAGCCTGCGCGTGGTAGCGTTGCAATACCTCGACCAGACGCGGCACCCCCTCACGGGTACCGCGATAGGTGTCTACGTCAATTTTAAGGGCGAGTTTCATAATCAGGATTGAGGATTGAGGATTGAGGACTGAGGATTGAGGATTGAGGATTGAGGATTGAGGACTGAGGACTGAGCAAAAGCGGTGGCGACGGTTTTTACTCGCACCTCAGTCCTCGTCCCTCAGTCCTGTTTTTAGTCCACCAGACTGCGCGCCTCGCCTACCTGGCCGCGATACGCATCGAAGATGTTGCGCAAGGTATCCGCCATATTGATGACCGGCTTCCAGTCCAGTTCTTCGCAGGTATTGGTGATCTTGGGCACGCGGTTTTGTACGTCCTGATAACCCTTGCCGTAGTAGGCGGCAGCGGTGGTCTCGATGATTTTCACCTTTTGCGCCGACTCACGGTATTCGGGGTATTCATTTGCCAGCGCCAGCATCATCTCGGCGAGATCGCGGATCGCGAAGTTATTGACCGGATTGCCGATGTTGTAGATTTTACCGGTGGCGATGCCATCCTTGTTTTCTATGATCTTCATCAGTGCCGCGATACCGTCATCGACATAGGTGAACGCACGTTTCTGATGACCGCCATCCACCAGACTGATATTCTCGCCGCGCACGATATGGCCCAGGAATTGCGTCACCACGCGCGAGCTGCCTTCCTTCGGCGTATGGATGGAGTCCAGACCCGCACCTATCCAGTTGAACGGGCGGAACAGCGTAAAATTCAGCCCTTCCATGCCGTAACCCCAGATCACGCGATCCATCAGCTGTTTGGAGCAGGAATAGATCCAGCGCGGCTTGTTGATCGGGCCGCAGATCAGCTCGGACTCTTCCGGGTCGAACTCTTCATCGTGGCACATGCCGTACACCTCGGAGGTGGAAGGAAAAACCAGATGCTTGCCGTACTTCACGGCGGCACGCACGATAGGCAGATTGGCCTCGAAATCCAGCTCGAATACACGCAAGGGCTGTTTGACGTAAGTGGAAGGCGTCGCAATCGCCACCAGCGGCAGGATCACGTCGCATTTTTTGACGTGATACTCGACCCATTCCTTGTTGATGGTGATGTCACCCTCGAAGAAGTGAAAACGCTCATGACCGATCAAGTCGCTGATGCGTTCTGAACTCATATCCATACCATAGACTTCCCAGTCGGTGGTAGCGAGAATTTTGTTGGACAAATGGTGGCCGATAAAACCGTTCACGCCGAGGATCAATACTTTTTTCATTTCACTTCCTTAACAATTAAATTCAATTCGTGCCATACCGTAAATACCGGCGAATTCCGCTGCGCTCAGTTCAACGCCATCCAGCTCAAAACGCACGACACGCAACACGCCCTGCCCGCAAATCGCGTAAGCCCGGCCTTCTTTCACATAAAAAGCAGGTCGTTCGCCGGAAACAGTGCAACCAGTCACCAAAGTCTGCAAAATGCGCATCGACTTACCAAGAAAACGCGTCGTCGCACCCGGATAGGGAGGGGCAACGGCACGCACCAGATTGTGTATTTCCTGCGCGCTTTGCTGCCAGTTAATCACGCCATCTGCTGCATTGCGGCCGCCAAAATAGCCGCCCAGGCTCAAGTCCTGTTTCACCGCCTGCGCCCTGCCCGCCAGCAATTCAGGGAGCACGGAGTTTAACGCCATCTCCGCCGCCACAGTTACCTTCTGAAACACATGCAGCGCCGTGTCGTTCGGCAGAATGGGTACGGCCTGTTGCGCGACGATGTCGCCGTTGTCCGGCTTTTCCGTCATGTAATGCAAGGTCGAGCCTGTTTCCGTCTCGCCGCGGATTATCGCCCAATTCACCGGCACGCGACCGCGGTATTTCGGCAACAACGAGCCGTGCATATTCAGTGCGCCGCGTTGCGGGATCGCCAGCAGCGGCGCCTTGAGCATTTCGCGGTAATAGAACGAGAAGAAAAAGTCAGGCTGCAAGGCGCGGATTTGTTCGACCACGGCCAACTCGTTGGGATTATCCGGCGTAATCACGGCAATGCCGTGCAGCGCGGCCAGTTCAGCGACGCTCTCGAACCAGATATTTTCATGCGGATTGTCTGTATGCGTGACCACCAGTTGCACATCCACGCCGTGTGCAAGCAGCACGGACAGACAGCGCACGCCTACGTTGTGGTAGGCAAAAACGACAGCAGTCGTTAGTCGTAAGTCGTTAGTCGTAAGTTGAAAATCGACTGCACCGTTGTTAACATCCTCGTTCCTCAATCCTCACTCCTGCTTTCCAGCACTGCCTCAACCAGATAGCGCGGCCGGTGGCGCACCTGCTGGTAGATGCGCCCGATATATTCACCCAGCAGACCGATGCCGAACAGCGTGATGCCTATCATGAAGAACACCAGCGCGAACAGCGTGAACAGCCCTTCCGCCTCCGGGCCGATAATCAGACGACGCACCACCAGGAACACAAAGAAAACACCGGAAAACACCGACACCGCCATACCGGCCATGGAAAATATCTGCAAGGGAACCAGCGAAAAACCGGTCATCAGATCGAAGTTCAAGCGTATCAAACTGTACAAGGAGTATTTGGATTCGCCCGCCAGACGCTCGTCGTGCCCCACTACCACCTCAGTCGGGTTGCGCGCAAAGCTGTAAGCGAGCGCAGGGATAAAGGTATTCACTTCGTGACAGCTGTTGATCGCGTTGATGATCTGGCGATCATAGGCACGGAACATGCAGCCCTGATCGGTCATCTTGATGCGCGTGATGCGCTCGCGCAGCCTGTTCATCGCGCGCGAGGCGACATGCCGCCACCAGCTGTCGCTGCGCTGACGGCGGATAGATCCGACGTAGTCATAGCCCTCGTTCATTTTTTCCAGCAGCAGGCTTATGTCTTCGGGCGGATTCTGCAAATCCGCATCCAGCGTCACCACGCACTGACCGCGCGACTGCTCGAATCCCGCCATGATCGCCATGTGCTGACCGAAATTGCCGTTGAACAGGATTACTCGCGTCTCATCGGGGCGTTTCTGGAACTGTTCGCGCAATATCGCCGCCGAACGGTCACGGCTGCCATCGTTGATAAAAACCACCTCGTAACTGACGTTAAGCTTGTCCAGCGCCGGGTACAAACGATCAAACAGGGTCTGCAAACCTTGCTCTTCGTTATAAACCGGAATAATGACGGAAAGTTGTAGGGTATTCATGGGTCGGCATTCTACCGTACAGTGCAAAATTAGCGAAATCGGAACCGGCTCGGTTTACGGATCATCAAGGATGGCGGACAGGCTTGGCCTTCTCTGCCCGCGCGCGCAACTGCCCGCATGCCCCTTCAATCTCCTGCCCTGCCGAGTCGCGTATTTTGGCCAGAATACCCTGACGCTTCAAAGCGTCCGACATGGCCGCTATTCGCTCTGAGGAGGGGCGGTGATAAGCCAGCCCGTCCACCGGGTTGAAGGGGATGAAGTTCAATACCGCATATTTCCCGGCTAGCAGCCTTGCGATCCCTTCAAGCTCGGCATCGCTGTCGTTCACGCCCTCGATCAACGTCCACTGATACTGAACCGGATAATTCGTTGCCCGCGCATAGCGCTCTGCGCGCTCAACCAGCTCTTCGATGGCGATCTGTGGCGCATAGGGAAGCAATCTGGCGCGCAACGCCTCATCCGTGGTGTGCAATGACAAGGCCAGCGCAGGTCTGACCGTCATTTGTGGCAGACGCTCGAATACCCGCGCATCGCCTACGGTCGATAACACCAGATTCTTGTGACCGATATTCCCCATAGTGCCGAGCAGCGCTATCGCCTCCAGCACGTTGTCCAGATTGTGCGCCGGTTCACCCATGCCCATGAACACCACCTTGGAGACTGCACGGCGTTTACGCGCCAGCACCACTTGCGCGACAATCTCCGCGCTGCCCAGCTGGCGAATCAGGCCGTTACGACCGCTCATGCAGAACACGCAGCCGACGGCACACCCCACCTGCGTCGATATGCACAACCCGCCGCGCGGCAGCAGCACGCTCTCCACCGTCTGCCCGTCATTCAGTTCCACCAGCAATCTTGCCACGCCCTCACCAGCCGGATATTCACCCTGCAATTTAGCCAACCCGTCCAGCTCCGCCTCGATAGCAGGTAGCGCAGCGCGCAGCACCAGCGGGAAGAAATTCTCCGCCGGACTGTTTTTTCTATCGTACGAAGCGACCTGCGACCAGCCGCGCAACAGCCGGTCTTCGTGACAGGGCTTGGCGCCGAGATCGCGCAGACGCTGGCTAAGATGAGAGATACGCATCGGAGAATAGGAAGCGGGAATCAAAGTGGGTTCACAAATACGAGGGGCGTGGATTTTAACCCGAACTCCGGTCTGGAGCCCGCATAGGCCGGGCTGAGTTTACGATGCCCGGCATTTAACCTCAAGGCGAATAGCGCCTCCCGGCTAACGATACACTTCGTCATGGCTACCGATGTCGAGCAGTATGATTTCCTGTTCCGTGACCATCAAAGTCAGCGTGATGCGATAACTGTACGTCAGACTGACGGCGTAGCAACCTGCCAGTTTGCCGCTCAGCGCGTGCAATTTCAGTTTGGTTTGAAACGGATCATGCTGCAAATCGTCGAGCAACCGGGCAAAGCGTGGCCTCAAGTCGGGATGTTGTTTGAAGAATTTGCGCGCCAGACGAAGAAACTGATCGGGCGTGACGATGGCGTACATTATGCCGTTTCGCCTGCATCCATCGCTTCCAGCAACTCGGCGGCAGACTTAAATTTTTTGACCTTACCCGCTTTGACGTCCTCCAGCGAGGCGCGCACTCGCGCAATATGCGCCTCCTGTTCAGAAGCGATCAAATCCTGATAGCGCGCCTCAGACAACACCACATACTGCGGCTGGTTGTTCCTGATCACATGCACATCGCCCTTGGCGATAAGATCATCCACTGCCGCGATGCCGCGACGCTTGATTTCCTGCGCAGGCACGATATTCATTTTAAGACTCCTTTCGGTACTTGATTAAGTACTAAAACTATACACAGACGGGTGGAGACTGGCAAACCAAATCCGTGTGTGAACAAAATCTGTCTGCCATACTTGGCTTCTGCGTCCTTCATGAATGGAAATATTTTTTTCAGTTTGCTTTTGAAAAAGAACAAAGCGACTGCGGCTAAGATTGCCAGTAGCTCATTGAAAAATTTCATGAAAACTGCCCACATTTCCTGAAAAAGGGCAGTTTACTGACGCCAACAGCGACTTTGACTGTAATCGGGTCGGCCGTCCTGGTGATTGCCGCCCCCGTGCAATCCTCGGTTTTAAAAATCTCCACGCTGGCGCCGCCCCTGAACTCCCCCGTTTTGCTCGGGGTTATGGAAAATGCCACCTCCGAGCTACCGGGTTCCACTGCCTGACACTCGCTCATCAATACTGACAGGGCAAGCACGCCGATCAATCAAATCAATACCTCGCGCATCGCCGCGCAGGTGCGCTCGACATCTGCCTCAGTCATCGCATAAAACATCGGCAAGGATACGATCTGACGTCCGACGCGCTCGGCAATCGGAAACATGCCCTCACGAAAACCCAGTTCACGATACAGCGTGAACAGGTGGATGGGCGCGTAATGGAAACCCACGCCGATATTGAACGCCTTCATGCGCTCCATGAATTCGGGACGGGTGATGCGCTCCGGCAACACGATCTGGAACAGATGCCAGTTAGTTGATTCGAAGCACCCGCAAGGGGTAGGCCGGTGGGTACCCGGCATCTCCGATGCCACCCCTCCGCACTCCTTAGGCGGCAGTTGCGCACCGGTGCTGGTTTCGAAATCGCTGCCCAGCACCTTGAAGTAATGCTGCGCCAGTTTACGGCGGTGTGCGGTAATTTTATCCAGCTGAGCGAACTGCCCCAGACCGATGGCTGCGGCGATGTCGGTCATGTTGTATTTGCCGCCCAGCACATCGACGTCTATGCCGTCCCATCCGCTGCGCGATACACCCTGCAGCCGGTATTTTTCGGCCAGCGCGGCTTCGGCAGCATTGTTCAGCACCAGACAGCCCCCCTCGGAAGTGGTGATGTTTTTGTTGGCCTGAAAGCTGAACGAGACGAAATCGCCGAAGCTGCCGATGGGTTTGCCCTGCCAGGTCGAGCCGATGGCCTGCGCGGCATCTTCGATCACGCGCAGTTTGTATCGGGAAGCAATCGCATACAGCCTGTCCATGTCCAGCGGCCTGCCCGCCAGATACACGGGAATGATGGCGCGGGTAGCGGGGGTGATCGCCGCCTCCAGTTTATCCAGATCAAGGTTGCGCGTAACCGGGTCAATGTCGGCGAACACCGGGGTCGCACCCACTTCGAGGATGACATTGGCGGTCGCCACCCACGAAATCGGCGTAGTGATGACTTCATCACCCGCACCTATGCCCGCGATGCGCAACGCGATCTCCATGGTGCAGGTGCCGGAATTAAAAGTGCGCACGATGCGCCCGCCAAAGTATTCAGAGAGTTGCCGCTCGAATTCGGCCACCTTGGGCCCGCTTGTAATCCAGCCTGAACGCAGCGTATCGGCGACAGAGGCGATGGTCGCCTCGTCTATGGTCGGCTTGGAAAAAGGCAAAAAAGTATTCATAAAAAATCCTTTATTCAAAAAAACCAAAGGCATAATCCGCAGATTTCGCCGATTCTCACAGATTAAAACTGATTAAACAAAGGCTTACAAATAACATATGCAACCCATCAGGTGAAAGCGCTAACACCCGTAACTGTTTGAAAATCTGCGTAATCTGCGTAATCTGCGGAAAAAATGTTTTTCAATTCAAGCACGGGAAATAATGACCACACCGAGAATAATCACGCCCATGCCGATGACCTTGGACGGATTGAAGGATTCGTTGAACAGATACCAGGCCGCCACCGCGTTCACCACATAGCCCAGCGACAGCAGCGGATAGGCGATACTGACCTGCACGCGTGACAGCGCGAGTATCCAGATCACCACGCCGAACACATAGCAGACCATCGCGCCGATGATATGCGGCTCGGTCGCCAGCTTCCAGCCTATCGGCACGATATTTTCGAAACTAAAATCGAAATAGCCGATGGCGTTGGTGCCGCTCTTCATCAAAATCTGCGCGGCGGCATTGAGCATCACACCTGCCAATATCATGCTGAAACTGACCAGATTCACGGTTTCTTCACCACGATATGCTGGGTATCTTCGAAGATGATTTTCATGGGCAATTCCAGTTGTTGAAGCATAGGGTAAACATGCACCGGCATGATGGCCAGCGCTTCGGGCTGCGATGCCCATACACCTGCGAATTCTGTCAGCGTTGGAATCCAGCGCGCCGGTTCCTGCCGGATACCGAAACCCATTTCGTCCTGGTACTGCACCAGCGTAAACGTGCGCTTCAAATAGAACGGCAGAGTCTGCTCATACGTCAGCACCGAATAAAACGGAATAGCCGGTGTAACCTCTGCGCGTATCGCCTCGGCGATGTGTTTGGCTGAGCGCTCACGCGCCACGGTGTTATAGCCGGACAATCCGATCTGAGCGGACAGCAAGGCGCTCAGCGAGAGCACCAGCACGGCCGGCAGTTTGTGTTTGCGCCACAGCAACCCCATTCCCGACAGCAATCCGAACAGCATCAGCAGCGATGCCGCCACCAGCCAGATGCTGTAATTCGGGTACAACGCGATCTGATTCGGCGTGTCGGCCAGGCGACCCACATTCAGCGCCAGCACCAGCCATATCAGCGCGACCGGCACAACGGGTGCAATTTGCCAGAACAGGACACGCTCGCGCATATCGGCGATGCGCTTACCCATCAGCAATATCAGGGCGGGAAACATCGGCAACAAATACGAAGGCAGCTTGGAACCGGACAGGGTGAAAAACACGTAGATGAACACCGCCCAGATCAGCAGGAAACGTTCCGCATTGAACGGTTTATCGGCACCCGCGCTGCGAGGCTGCGTTTTGCCAAACGCACTGCGCCACATGGCATCGAACATCAGCACCGTCCAGGGCAAGGCACCCGCCAGCAGAATCGGAACGAAGTAATACCAGGGCTGATAGCGTCCCAAATCCTTGGTGGTAAAGCGCGTGTAATGCTCGTAGATGAAGAAGCGATCGAAGAACTCGGGGTTGGCCTGCATCACCAGATAAAACCACGGTGCGGTAATCAGCAGAAAAATGGCCATGCCGGACAGCCAGTGCATGCGCCTGAGCACGCTGAAATCCCGCTGCACCAGACAATACACAAACACGGCGGCTCCGGGCAGAATGATGCCCATCAATCCCTTGGAGAGCACCGCCAGCGCCATCCCGGCCCATGCCAGCCACATCCAGTTACGCTGTTTTTTTAAATTCGTCTCGCTTTGC